>JAYVYE010000143.1:0-3523 GCA_043784545.1 Candidatus Microsaccharimonas sp. | reverse complement strand
GTACATAAATGGCCACGTTCTATTTTTAAACTACATAATTAGGAGTTATTACTTATGTCAAAAGTTCTCATTGTTATCGGAAGTGCTCGCAAAGGCCGGGTTGCAGATACCATTTCAGGGTATGTTCAGGCCGAACTTGCAACCCTTGAAAATATATCAGTTACGATAGCGGACCTTAAAGAGATTGACCTTCCATTTTTCGATAATGAAAGCTCACCATTGTCGCCCGGCTATGTTATTGCTAACCCTAAAGTCCTGGCATGGAGTCAAATGGTGCAGGCAGCTGATAGTATTATCTTCATAACTCCTGAGTATAATCACGCCATGACTGCTATCCAAAAAAACGCGCTTGATTCGCTTGGCGTTGAATGGGACAAAAAGTCTGTTACCGTTGTTGCCTATGGCTGGTCTGGCGGTTCACTGGCTGTCGCTAATTTCCAGGTAGTAGCTGGTAATTTGAAAGCCGATATCAAGCCAAGCTTTTCAGAGCTTAGATTCATGAAAGACCTTAATCCAGACGGATCACTGCTTGATGAAACTAGCGTCACGGCGCAGATTAAAGCAACGATCAACGAAATCCTATCATCACCCCATTCTCTCCTTCCCTCTTTACAAGCTTATGGTATAGTAAGTTCATAAGGGGAGTAACAACATGGGAAAAATGGAACTAATTGCAATCATCGTATTAGCTATCGTTGTGTTGTTTGTTGGTGGTAAAAAACTACCAGAACTAGCGCGCAGTATTGGTAAAAGTGGGCGCGAATTTAAGAAAGGTCTGAAGGATCTTTCGGACGATGAAATTGTCGTTGCGGCACGTAAACTAAAAGCGACAAAAAAACCTTAGTTTGCTACTACTAAAAAAGACTTCCCCCGTGAAGTCTTTTTTAGTAGTAGCTCATATGTTGGACTGCGCGTTATTAAAACCTTACCCTTAAAAGTGATTGCACATTATCCGCAACGACAATTGTCGAAACCGACGTTAGTGCTGCATCTTCATAGCCCGGTCATTCATAACCAGTTATCCTAGTGATTCATTCCGGGCATCGAACTGCCCATATCAACGTAGCCCCAGTCCATTTGCCACTTTTGCATCTGAGTAATTTCACTAGTTTGGGCCGAAATGATATCCTTACTTAATGACTTTATTTCGTCATGTTTTGAGTTAGATGAAGCCAAGCTTGCCATATCTATGGCACCTTGATGATGCTCAATCATCATTGAGATAAATGCTTTATCGAAGTCGTCACCTTTTTTATTTATCAGATCCTTATTCATTTGAGCCATTGTCATAGAACTAGTATTAACTGTGTTCGTGTCAGTGTCTTTACTCAGGTTCATAACCATTGCTGCACTCGCTGTCCCACCAATTCCTATAACAAGTCCAATAACCGCACCGATAATCGTATTTTTATTCACACTGCTCTCCTTACTTACTTCTAACGTTATGCAACTCGTATAAACCAAGCAGCTCTTTAACTGCTTTTTCTTGCTCCTGCAGGTTACTGTTCGTTAACATCTCCGTAACATGCGTCCGCAAGTGGTTCTCTAAGTATATACCCCCTGGGGGTACCAACCAAATGAAGAAACGATCACTCGTACCTCAAGAGTCACGAAAAAATAATAGTTATAGACCAGAATTAATGACTAAAAAAACCTTGGATCATTGACCAGAACAAAATCAAAACTGCGACCAACATTACAATAAACGTCAGCCGTATTAAGGTATTTGATAAAAGCTTATTCTTATACTCTCCCATAATCGCCTTATTATTACCGATTTTACCCACCATCAAAAGAAGCGGTATTGCCGCAATACCATTAAAGACAGCCGCAAAGACAAGTGCTTTGATCGGATCAATGCCTACAAAATTTATAAGCAGTCCGATTAGCGTTGCGCCTATAATAACAAGATAAAAGGCTTTGGCTTTACGAAATCTTCTGTACAGTCCTTCTTTCCATCCAAAAACTTCACTTAGTGCATAAGAGGATGAACCCGCTAGTACCGGAACTGCTAAAAGACCGAGGCCAATAATACCAACTGAAAAGATTATTTTTGCTATAAGTCCAGCGTTAGGAAAGCCCTGAACTAAAGGTTCCAGTGCTTTTGCTGCATCGGCCGCTGTATTGATATTGACGATACCGTGAGAGAAAAGGGTAGCTGCACAGGCAATAACAATAAACCAGGCTGTGACACTAGCAAGCGTCATACCGACGAAATTATCAAGCCGTAGATTACGCAAGAACCGTTTGGTTGCTTTCTCGACAGTACCAATTTTGACAATACTATGCTTTTTTATCTCTTCCTCAACGACTTCTGATGTATCCCAAAAAAATAGATAGGGTGAAATCGTCGTTCCTAAAATACCAACGATAATATATATCATGCTTGAATCAAGCTGCGCGGGAAAAGTGAAGGTAGTCGCAATAACATGGCCCCAATCTTGTCCGACAAGAAATGCCGTGACTGGATATGCAAGCAATGCAAGTGCCAGCCACTTTAATATCTTGGCATATTTCTTATACTCTACGAATATAATTAACACGACAACAATAATTGCGTATCCAGATGCAAGCACTGCAAATGGTACATCAAAAAACAGTTGTGTCGCTGCAGCCATAGCGCCAAGGTCAGCACCAATATTAACAGTATTAGCAACTACAACAAGAAAAACCGAGATATATAAAAGTTTTTTACTATAGTTCTCTTTAATAACAGCGGCTAGTCCCTTACCAGTAATTGCGCCGATACGGGCGCAGGTTTCTTGGACGCCAAGCAGTAGTGGATACATGACAGGAAAAATCCATAGCAGTCCAAGGCCGGTGCTTGCACCAGCTTGCGAGTAAGTAGCGATACCAGACGGATCATCATCTGCGGCTCCAGTAACCAGGCCAGGGCCAAGAATACGTAGAAAACGACTGTAGCGCTTTCTGTTAACAATTGCTTTACAAACCGCTATTGTATGCCGTTTTGCTCCTTTAAAATTACGAAATATATCTTTTTCGAATTTGACGAATTGGCTATTGGCTTTTGTCATGCTTCTGTTAATTTTTACGCATAATTATAGCGCAAGTATACAGTATACATATGCGGAATGAAATAGCTTTGCTTGACTCAAATAATGGAGTGGTAACGATGATATAATCAAACTATGATAAATAGCTTTTCAGACCTAAGGCCGAAAATTGTCCTCGGGGTTGCCGCCCATCCGGATGATCTTGATGTCGGCGCTGGTGGTACCATGGCTCATTTTGCACAGCAAGGTGCCGAGGTACATTACCTTATTTTGACTGACGGCAGTAAAGGCTCAGATGATCCAGCAATGTCCTCAGCCGATCTCATTCATATTCGGCAGGACGAACAGCAAAAGGCGCTAGATAGCATCGGGGGTAAATCAATCACTTTCTTGCACTATCCCGATGGTGAGCTAGAAGTAACGATGGACCTGAAGAAAGAAATCGTTAAAACAATTCGGACCTTAAAACCAGATGTCATCATCACAATGGATCCATCCGTTATCTATTC
>JAYVYE010000142.1:0-2439 GCA_043784545.1 Candidatus Microsaccharimonas sp. | reverse complement strand
CGTCTTTTTCAGGTGCTTTCTCTACGCGCTCGCTGGTCTTATCCATTGCAGACACTTCTTTTTCAAGTGATGATTTGAAGGTGGCTTCGGCCTCGTTTTTAGGTTCTATGGCTTTTGGGTCTTGAATAAAGTCGCCGTTTTTGTAGTCAATGGTTGGTGCTTCTGCAACTTTTTCAGCGTCTTTTTCAAGCGGTTTTTCAACGATTTTGTAGTCTTGGGTTGATTCATTTGCTTTGCTGGTTGACATAGCTTGCAGCGTATCCTTAAGCTTTTCTAGGGTTTCCTCGTTTTTAGATAATTCTCGCTCATTTTGAGTGTAAGT
This sequence comes from Candidatus Microsaccharimonas sp., assembly GCA_043784545.1. Classification (GTDB taxonomy): domain Bacteria; phylum Patescibacteriota; class Saccharimonadia; order Saccharimonadales; family Saccharimonadaceae; genus Microsaccharimonas. Next base: position 2,117 of record JAYVYE010000142.1, on the reverse strand, counting down.
ATTTTTGTTTAAATATTCGCGGCACTCTTTGAAGCTTTCTTTATAATTTTCAGGTAGTGATTTCTCTTCGCCTCGATTAATGCGCGATTCTTCGATTTTCTCGGCTGTAGCAATCATTTTTTCTGTTGGTGGCGTTTGCTCGGCCATTTTGTCAATTTGTTTTTCGGTGAAAACAAACTCTGTACTATCTTTTGCGCGGCTGCTTTGAACGTAAGCTAACTCTTGGCTGGAATCTTTACTTGCCATAACTACGGCATTTTCAACGGTCATCCCTTGGCTTTTGTGGGTTGTAATTGAATACCCATGCTCGATATTTTTGTAACTATTAAGGTCAATATTTTTAGATTCACCCGTCCTGTCCACTTTGATTTCAATGTGGTCCTTTTCGATTTTAATAACAGTGGCTAAGTCGCCATTTTTTAAATTTAACTCAGAATCGTTTTTAGTTAATAGTACGCGATCATCTTTTGCTAAGTCTAATTTACCTTTTTCTGTGCTGATTTTGACTGAGTTTTGCAGCTCACCGCGCTCTTTCAATTGATCACGAACGCTGTTGTTAATGTCTTTAACTTGTTTATTTGTAGAAGCAAGGGCAATGCTTGAGTTGCCTTTATCAAGGTTATTAATGGCTGCTGTAGCAACTTTTTCAATTGCTTTATTGTATGTTTTAGTAATATGAACTTGACCTTTATTAATATAATTGGTCATGGCTTTGGCAGCATCACCTTTACTTATTTGTTTAACTGCCACGCGATCTTTCTCGTCTTTTTGGCGATGGATTGTTTCAAGTTTAGAAGCGTTTACTTGGTTAGCAATGTCACGAAAAGATGCGCCACTTTCTATCGATTGTAGCTGTTTGTAGTCACCAATAAGGATAACTTTTGCACCAGAATCTTGTGCTTTTTGCAGTATAGATTCCATTTGCTTTGAGCCTACCATACCAGCTTCATCAATGACCAATACCGTTTTATCGTTTAAAACAATGTCGCCTTTTTCGATTTTTATTTGTAATTTATGTAAAGTATCTGATTGAATACCAGCTCCACTTTCCAAACCTGCTGCGGCTTTGCCAGTCGGTGCGGCACCCAAGACTTGCCAATTTTCACGCTGATATGCATCTTTGACCACTGCTAAAGTGGTGGATTTACCTGTTCCTGCATCGCCGATTAACACTTTAACAGTGCCGTTTTGCGTGAGTTCTAAGGCAGCTTTTGCTTGCTCATTGGATAATTTAAACGGATTATCAGTTAAGGCATTTTGAATACTTTCGGGTTTCAAAGCATTGCTACATTCTACTTTTGCCATTGCTACGATGTGCTTTTCACGGTTAATCGTGGCTTGATTTGTGTACTTTATTTCACCGTAATTTTTACCATTTACGCCTTCTTTTTGCATTGCTATTGCATTTTTTTTAACCGATTCTGCAAGTGAAATAGCCTCTTTTGCGGTCAAGTTTCCGATTGATTCTATAGCTGCGGTTCTGTAAATATCTTGCTCTTTTACCAAGCTTTTGTTATCGGTTATTGCATCTAAAACGCTTGAGTTAGTAGGCATTATTAGTTGAGAATCGGGCGTTTTATGTAGGTCAGTTTTAAGGTCTTGTTCACGTACACCGAGCGCATTTGCTTGAAGGGACGACGGAGCCCGACGAAAGGAAGCAGGTGTCGACCGTCGAGTCGTTGCACGCGGCGCGGCATGCGGCGAGCCTGCCGATGGCGTTGTCGTTGAGCGATACTCTCGGAGCGACCGTGCACGCCGCGCCGGACGAGACCTCCACGACGAAGCTCTTCTCGACGACGGTGTGAGGGCAATCCTCCAGAAGGCCCGAGCTACTGCAGGCGCTCGCGCCTCCGCTGGCGACGGCGACGACGAATGCGAGACGCGACCGGAGATCGAAGCGCATGCGACAGCCATTGCAGCGCGTGTGCCGTGTCGGCGTGGCGCGCAACCGCGACGCGACGCGGCGCGTGCCGTCGCTCGCACCTGACGTTCGTGTCGGTGGTAACGGCACGATCCGTTCACGGGAGCAACGCGACGCCGCGCGACCCCGCGCGCTAGTGAGGCGGTCGTCCGGCGTTCGCGTCGTCGTCGGCCACGTCGGCGAGCCCGGCGAGATC
>JAYVYE010000141.1:0-26448 GCA_043784545.1 Candidatus Microsaccharimonas sp. | reverse complement strand
CCGCCTTCTGACGGAACTCGGCGACGCGAGTTCGGCCGCGCCGGTGGCCCGCTTCGTCGCCTGGACCGCTGGACTCGTCCTGACGGCGTCGGCGTGCGTGCTGTGTCCAGGTCACCCCAGAGTCAGTGGAAGTATATAAATACCCGCCGTAGACCCCAGCTATTAATTTTGTGCCGTCCGCCGAGGAGGCAAGACTCTGCCAGCTGCGCGATCCCGCCGCTGTTTGCTGTGTCCAGGTCACCCCAGAGTCAGTGGAAGTGTACAAATACCCGCCGTAGACCCCAGCTATTAATTTTGTGCCATTAGCTGAAGAGGCTAGGTCTTGCCAGTTACGTGATCCAGCCGACGTCGCACTAGTAAAGGTGAGGGTAGTAAAAGTATTAGTTACGCCCCCATCGACATCTCCAGGACAAGCACCAGCTTGAGGCATTTGGTTGGCTGTAGAGGAGAAGTAACTGCTCTTGTTGTTCGTACCAGTTATGCAATAACTATTGTTGACGCTAGTATAGGTATACTGCCAAGTAGTGCCAGAACTTGCTTTGAGTCCTTGTCCATTGTTGGCGGCTATGACCGAAGCCGGATAGGCACCGTTATTGACATTGTCCATTGATAGTTGGTTTGAAGCATTTCTAAGATCATCTTTGAGAACAATATCACGAGCACGCTGTTGAATACCGCTATATCCGACGATGGTAATCGCTGCCAATATACCAATAGTAACGATCACGACTAGAAGTTCGACTATCGTAAAACCTTGTCGATAATATTTTTGACTTAATGTTTGTTTATAATTGACCTGCATAACCCAGTAAGACTATATGGCACTTACAGTATTTGGTCAACCAACGCTTATATGTTAATCCGTAAGTATCCAAAACCTAGAATCGTGGTTCAATTACACGTGCTTCTGCCAAAGGGCTTATGCTTACAAAGGCTACAAGTTAGTGGTCTATTTTTGTTATGATAAAGGTAATGATTAACGAGTACGAAGAAACGGAAAGTTTTTATAAACGTGTCGAAGCCATGAAGCGATTTGGCGTAAAAACCTACCCAACTGTATTTTATTTTAAAGATCAATTAGCACGAGATACTTTTCTAAAATCATTGGAATAAGTGCAAAGTTCGAGCACTAGGGTCTGCCAAGATGATTATGCTGAAAATGATGATATCAAAAATAACCCTCGGTTGTAGTGAAGCACTCCTCTGAGCCGCCTTCCTGTTCGCAATCACCAATACCTTAGTACGTGAGATGGCACACGTGTGGAGAGATCAGGCCCAGCTTGCTGCGCGATTTGCTCTGGTTTGGTTGATCTTGCTGATCTTCGCGCGCTTTAAGAAAAGTACGAAAACAGTTATACCTCATACAAAAATAATACCTGCGATAGCCTATAGCATACTTGCGGCAGTAGGCATCTTGGTGGCATCGGACAAAAGACTAAGACAAAAGATATTCAGGTCCACTCTTGATACTAACTAGCTGCTTAGTAGACGGGGGGTTACGCGCCAGGTGGTGGCGTTTCATCACAGCTTGTTATGTTTGAGATAGTATACGAGTGCTTGTAGTAATCTTGGGTGATATCGTATCTACTACCATTTGCGCCGCCTATCACGTTGTCGTTGCATGTATAAAATTGGGTTGATGTTGATGTTTGAAATGATCGGAACCCAAGACGTCTGTAATATGGTGCTGTTATTTTAGGGTCAGCAAGCATATTCCAAGCGGACAAGACATAGTCTGTGCCATTACTTGCGTATAGATAACAGCCTGATTTGCCATTCACACCGACTGACGATCCCGTATTGGGAACACTTTGTGGTATCGAAACAGAACCTGGTATCCAATCAGTTTGGGCTGATCCATTAAAACAATTACTATCTGTCCTGACATCAACTGTTTTCCAGTTAGCTGTACTATTGTTAGTTGTTGCGGGATATGACCCGTTATTCTCTTTGGCATATAACGCTAATACACTAGCGACATTATCAATATCGCCTAGACGACGAACGTTCTGAGCCTGCTGCTGAACACCGTTATACGCTACGGCAATTATAGTAGCGAGTATTCCAATCACTACGATAACAATCGATAGTTCAGTGATAGTAAAGCCCTTTTTGGTTACACTATGGAGATGTATCTTTTTAACCCACTGATTCATTTATTTATAAGTATAAGCGAGATATAGTTTTAACACAATTCCATGGGTTCGAAACACCATCCTATAATATTATCGTTTCCGGGTCAGTTCATTATTATAAGCTTAACCACAGTACTGGTATCTGCTACAATTAACACACAATGAATACTAATCAAAAATCCCGTACAGCGCATCTAGCTGTCCGCGGCTTTACAATAGTGGAACTTCTAATCGTTATCGTCGTTATAGCCATCCTTGCAGCCATAACAATCGTTACTTTTTCTGGGATGAGGAGTCGCGTTATCGATAGTTCTATGCAAAGTGACCTTCAAAGTGCCGCAAAACTACTTGCCAACGATTTAACACTTAACTCTGTGTATCCTTTGACACCAGCCGCTGCCTCTAACGGGAGGGGTCTACCGCTGAGCAATGGCTCGGCCTATAACTATACTGTCAGCAACACTTCCACACCACCGACCTATAATTTATCCATTAGTAATACCGGCTCGGCTAATAGCTTTACAATTTCAAATACCAACGCTACACCAAAGCTCGTCGTCGGTACTTACGATAACTTTAACCGATCCGACTCCTCGACGCTTGGCGTTGCGAGTGGGGGGCAAACCTGGACTATATTATCAGGCCCGCATTGGTATATTTCGGGAAACAAAGTTGCTGCTGGCAACGGCTCAGGTTCGGTTTTTAATGCAGCCACACTTCCAACCGGTCTTTCTGATGGAACAGTATCGGTTGATTGCACAGTATCAGTTTCAATGGATCAAGGCTTAGCTCTCCGGGCTCAAGACGATAACAATTATATTTTTGTCGATTTAACTGGGGATGGTGCAGGAAATTATGTTACTAGAACCTTCCGAAAAACCAACGCTACATTTTCACCAATAACCTCGCTGACTACTGTACCTGGCCTTTCGCCTGGCATTACAGTTAACCTCAAAGCTGTCATGCTAGGAACTACTATTACGATTTATGTCAACAGCGGCTCGGGTGACCTACAGGTAGGGCAGTCGACTTCGTCAACCGGTCTTGAATCTCAGACCGCACAGGGAATGGTAGTGAACGGTGGACAGATTAATAATATTTTTGATAATTTCACTGTTTCACAGTAAAAGTTCTAGGCTCATTGTCTCGAGCTCAAAAAGTAATATCAAGTGACATTTAATCGTTTTTTCGGGAGTCCCGTATTTTTGCGACGTTCACCTAATTTAACGACTATCAGCTACGTATTTTTTATTGACTTATGACTTTAATACCGTTAATATTTAATTATATAGAACAAAAAAACATATAAGTTGTAAAAAAAGTGAATAGACTCTTTGTCAGGTGCTATTGCGATTAGGAGGATTGCTTGGCATACATACCACCAAATATAAATGGTCAAGCGGCCATGGCAAACAGCGCACCTGTCGTTATTGCGTCCAACCAGACTAACGTTCCTATTGCAATTAATTCACTGATATATCCCGTATCTACGAATAACTCCTCAGTTGCTCAACTAGCTGCAAGTGCTATTTTTGTTGGTATTATTGAAAACACTCAGAATTTGCAAGCTGCGCAATTGGAAGTTTTTTCCGATCAACCATATACAATTTTCGTAGAACAGTTCATTGATGCTGGGGGCACAAAACTATCAGCGCAGGATTCATTTACGCGCTCAGCTAACGTACCTTATTCGGAAAATATTACAATTCCCGGTAATTATTTTCGTGTTCGTGTTCAAAATACAGGAGCATCAGCCACAACGACTTTGCAGATTGATACAACCTTCGGAATCATGTCAACTGGACCGCGTACAGTCACCAACCTGGGCAATAACCGTATGGCCATTAACGAAATCGGTGGTTCTGCGCTGAGCATTGGTTCGCAGCTATCATCTGTATCAATCCCTGTCGTGGTTGCTTCTGATCAAATGCTTAAGGTGATTAACCTTGATACGATTGTCCTTGCTAGCAGTATTACTACTCAAAATTTAGTACCGGCAGGTGCTGCAACGGCTGGTTCGGCTGTCGAAATTAGTCTCAATGGCGACGCAACGCTCACGACTCAAATAACAGGCATATACACTGGCGCGTTATCACTACAAGTTACTGTCAACGGAACCACTTGGGTGACAGTTGGTGGTACGCCATTTATAAATTTAAGTACTTCAACCTACCTTTCTACTATTACATCAGCCCTTACCAGTGTTTTTCAGTCGGAAGTAGCCGGTTTTATCAAAGCTCGCATCACTGCTCTTGCGGCAGTGACCGGGACGGCGACAGTGAATCTCCAGGCAAGTTCAGCAACGTCTATGGTCGCACTTGATACTCCTCTACCCACTGGAACTAACACGATTGGTAACGTAGGCATCGTCTCGATCGCACCAGCTACCTATGCAACAAGTATTATCGGATTAGCGCCAGCAGTGCTCGCATCTGATATAGTCACGATCACAGGTTCAGCCTCAAAAACAATTACTATTACCCACATTGACATCGATGGCGTGCAGACAACTGCTAGTCAAGTCTTAGTATTATTTATTAAGCGTTCAACTGCCAACACGGCAGGTACGTCTGCAGCACCAACGATTATACCCTTAAGTAGTCTTAGTAGCGCTGCGACTGCAACGGTCCTAGCTTACACCGCTAACCCAACAGTTGGAACACCGGTTGGAACGATAGTGTCAAATCGGTTGTTTGTACCTGGTGCAGCTACAACGACCGATGCACAGGGTCTGTCGGTAGTGTATGGTGCATTATCTCAACAGCCACTATCTCTCCGTGGCACTAGCCAAGTACTAGCAATCAACCTAAACGGTGTTACCATTGCCGGCGGTTCAATAAATGTCAACATTGAATGGACCGAATCTTAATCACACTATTATCTGACTTGGCATTCAATAATTTTGAAGATACTGAGCTTTAATTATTTTTACTAAGGTATATAATTAAGAGGGTCATGTAAGTACTCACACCGTGTTTCCACTTGCAGACTTTATACATTTTCAGTTCTCCGTCGCGTACCTACAGATAAACGGTCTGTCAGTGCCACCGGATAGCTTCATACAATAAAATCCGTTACAGCTAAACAGTTTCGTTTTAGTTGTTTTTTATTTTAAAAACTATGGAGTAATGACATGTATAAAGAAGAGAACTCAGACACGTGGAACCAGTACCTACAAACCCCTCGAAGAGGCGGATCAGCTATGAGACTTGATCGTATCCTCAAACGGCGCATGAAAGCCTTTATGAAAGCCCGCCAGACAAAACTTTCCGGTAACAGGCAAGCGTAGTGGATCCGACTATTCATATTAATCAAATGGTGGACATTGTCCCAATCTTCCGAGCGCATGCGACGGAACTAATGGTTTGTGTACCGTGGAAAATGAAATATGGAATTCATGAAATTGTGTTTACCAAGTTTGGGATGCGACACCCGACTGCTAAAGGTAAACGGATGGTTCATGTCTTCGATATGAGTGATGGCGCCAATGATTACCGTATTGAATTTGACGCGGAACGACTGAGCTGGACATTAATAAGCATGGTCGAGGGGCTATAATGTACGATATTAATCCTGAAAAAGCATTGGTGATGCATATCGACCTAAATAGCGCATTTGCTACCGCCGAACAGCAGGCCCATCCGTCACTACGAGGAAAATCTATGGGGGTAACAAACCGTTTGTCAAAAGAATGCTGCATAATAGCGGCATCGTACGAGGCAAAATACCTCGGCATCAAGGTGGGAATGCGCCGTAGTGAGGCTTTGGCAATCTGTCCTGATTTTGTATTGCTTGAGACAGATCCACCCAAATATAATGACGTCTATCAAAAACTTATTAAAATCATGCGCTCCTATTCACCTAAAATAAAAATGAAGAGTATTGATGAAGGTATTATTGATTTTCATGGTTTAGAACCTGTCCTAAACGGTAGAACGCTCGAAGACATAGGCTACGAGATCAAACAAAGAGTTAAAGATGAAATTGGTGATTGGATGCGTATCAATATCGGTATTGGAACAAATCGATTTCTCGCCAAACAAGCCGCTGGCTGGCACAAGCCTGACGGGTTAGATAAAATAGACAAAACCAATCTTTTGACGTACTACAAAGAAATGAAGTTGACCGACCTAAGTGGAATCGCTGAAAGAAATGAAGCTCGCTTGAACGCTTTAGGGATTATGACTCCGCTTGATTTTTTCAATGCCAATGAAATGCTTTTAAAAAAGCAGGTATTTCGAAGTATCAACGGTACGTATTGGTACCGTCGACTCCGGGGGTACGAAATAGACGATACCGAGACAAAGCTTGGCATGGTTGGTCGTCAATGGGTTGTCAAAGATCCTTCCGATAAAAATGACTACTTGCTGCCTTGTCTAAGCTTTCTGTGTGAAACAACTGGTATGAAACTGAGGTTCAGACAAGTTGAAGCCAGGGGAGTCTGCATCTGGGTTTCCTATCAAAATGGTGAATTTTGGCAAGCTAAACGCATGTATAAAAGCACTTATTATACCAACCAAGAAATATATCGCCACGCACTAGAGCTGTTTAATCAACGCCCGCACGGTACTGTACAAATAATGGGAATCTACTGCTATATGCTGACGCCCTCGCAAAGAAGCCAGCTCAGTATGTTTGATGACATCGCCAAAAAAGATTGGTTGACAAAAGCAGTTGACGAAATTAATGATTTTTACGGAACATTTACAGTTTACGCCGGTACAAGTTTGGAGGGGAAAAAGATCATAAAGCAAAAGATACCGTTCGGAGGAACAGAGTATTTCGAATTATTGCTCAAAACTGCTTAAACCTAAGCATGCCAACAGAAAAAATCTCTAAGCTAAAGCCACTAATTCGATATCAAAAACTAAATCGCTATTCGGTGGAATACTTGAAGAGGCCCTTCGTTGCCCATAGGCTAAATCAGCCGGGATAATAAGCCGACGGGTACCACCAACTTTCATTCCTGGAACACCCTGTGTCCAGCCGCTAATGACTTGGTTCAGTCCAAAGGTTGCCGGACGACCAGAGTCGTGGCTGCTTTCGAAAATAGTACCGTCTGTACAAAGTGCTCCGGTGTAATGCGCGGTAATAGTGGCCTCGGTTGGAACTTCTTGACCTTCGCCGACAACAATATCAATCTGTTGTAGTTCAGTAACTTTAGTTTTTTTGCCGTATGGTGTGAAATCTTGAAGGACAGTGCCTTTGAGTTTTTGGAAGCTATTCATGAATCTATTATAGCAAGTTAAGAGAAAAGGTTAAAAAAGAGGATGTCCAAAAGATGCGAGGAGGCCACTTACAAGCAGGGCACTGGCGAATAAAAAACTAATCACAATGACAGATTTAGCACCGTAACGAGCCGTTATATCATTCACCCTCACAAGGATAGCAGCTCGACGCTTCGCGGCTGTTAATTGGTAGGCTACAACAATCAGGAATTGAATACATAAAGCCGCAACCGCATAGGTTAGGACCGATAGTACTAGTAAGCCAGTTGAAAGATGTAGTTGCTGAACATGGATCATGGCAATAATAAATACGACATCAATCAGTGATTGAATACTAACGATTACCGCACCCAATAAAAAAAGCTGCCAGCCGTTAAGCTGAAGTCCTTTCCAGATAAATTTCGACAGTACAGAATTATTTTTATCTGTTTTTAAGTCACGCAGCGATACAGCAGCAACCAGAAATAAAAAGATCGCAGCCGTTATTTCAATTGCGGGTACTATCCATGGATACATCATTTCAAACTGTAGTACGATAAGCCCGAACCCCTGGGCGAATACCAATCCCATAACGACAAGTGTAACGAAACTACCAAAAAGAAATAGTATGCTACGAGCTAGTGGATGCTTCTGAGCCAGCAGAACTGGCATAGCAGCGATACCGACCGGATCAATAGCTGATAGGCCCAACAGGAAAAGTGATAAAAATAAACCATACATCTGATCCTTCATTATGCTCTAGTCGTGCTCTGAAATATAGGGCTGTTGACCGTTCGGTGGGCGACTCATCTGGTATAATAAGATATCGACTGTGTACAAACAGCTGCTAACAGGTGTATCAATTATTTATGATGGCAAAAATCTCATTAAAAGACGTATAAAAAATAAAAAAACGATTCTACTGCAAAGCATAGTAGTGGCTTTCATAGGCATTTTTTGCTTGAGTCAGCCGATTAACCGACTCTTGGGACACGTACCCCGTAATTTTATACACCTACCAATTTATGCTCCGATAACATTCACATTAACCTGGCTGCTACCGATTATTGGTATCAGTCTCATATTCAGTGCTTTTTACCTACTTCGTAGGAAACAAATTGCCTATTTTACGAGCCTGATCACCTTGGCCACTCTGCTTGTCATGAGTCTTTTGATACGACATGTCCTGATCTTCACCTGCATACTAGCTATAACAATACTCTGGCTTTTTCTAGCACGTAAAATCTACACTCTAAAAAGTGACGTTGTGAGTATGCGCCAGGGCCTTAGTATAAGTTTCATACTTTTAGTTGTTGCCTTGCTCTACGGTACAGTCGGGTTTCGATTGTTAGCGACGAGCGGGTTCGGGCAACCAATCAGTTTCACTCATTCAATGCTATATACTATCGAGGCGCTGGTTGATTCAGCGCCAATTGCACCGACTAGTCGTTTGGGTAACTTGTTTCTTGATTCACTCAACGCTGTTGGTATTAGTACTCTTATATTATCCTTTGCGTCTATATTCAAACCAGTCCGCTTTGCACTGTATAGTCCGGTTCACGAACGGATTCGGGCTGAAGAGATTTTGCGAAAAAAGAGTATATCAACCGAAGACTACTTTAAGCTATGGCCCCGTGGAAAACATTATTTTTTTACCGATGATAAAACGACCTTTCTGGCGTATGGCCTAACCGGAAGAACAGTCGTTATTTTAGGTGATCCAAGCGGCATCATAGCTCAGTTTGATACGTTACTAGCCCGTTTTATAGATTTTGCCTACGAAAATGGGTGGGTGATAGCAAGTATTAACGCAACTCATTTATCAGAAGCTACCTACGAAAACTATGGATTTAATAAACTATTCATTGGTAATGAAGCGGTCATTCAAACACAACAATTTGTTGATAGTGAGACGAAATCGAAGCACTTCCGATATGTAAAGAATAAAGCAGTAAAATCGGGGCTAAGCGTCGAATATTGGGACAAGCCATGTCGGTCGCAGGTCGATCAGCTTATTCCCATATCAGCAGCTTGGCTTAACAGATCAAATCGGCGTGAATATAGCTTCTTTATGGGTCATTTTGATACCCACTATCTTCAGGCTGGAAGCATTATTGTCCTGAAACAGCAGGATGCTATTATTGCTTACATTAATATTATTCCGAGCTTTATTAAAGATAGTGCATCAATTGATCATATCCGCTCACTTGATAGTCGTTCGTCCGTTGCAATCCACTACCTGCTCATGGAGCTTGTGATTCATCTTAATAAAATGGATATTCAGACTGTCAGTTTGGGGCTAGCCCCACTTGCAGGAATTGAAAAAAAACTTGACCGAACAGCCCAAGATCGATTACTTCTGCTCGTGAAACTCCTTGGAGGACGATATTATTCATTTAAAGGCCTCGAGCAGTTTAAGGGCAAGTTTCATCCCGACTGGCAACCGAGTTTTTTGTACTATCAGGCCAGCCCAGTACTTCTCCCATTTATAGCCCGAGATATTGAGCGGCTTGCACGCCATATATCTAGTCGTTAGGACAGATACGAAACTACACTTTTCATCACTTTTTTATGAGTCGGAATCGCCATCTTACGAATTCAATACCAATACTCCCAATCACGGCAACGGTAATAGCCGTTGCGATGAAAGCAAGTGGTGGAAGCTTTAGGCCAAAGAAATCTCTAATGATCGGTGTCACCAGCGCGACGAACAAAGAGGCGTACATTGCCATCACTAGTACAAACCGCCAGCGCTCAATCGGACGTGCCTGCATACTGAGTACCCACAGACCTAGCAGGGCGAGTGTGATGACAAATGTTGTCTGAATAGCGGCAAGGTCGTGCAAATTAGTTGTCCGCACATACGCATTGAGTAGGATGACAGAACCTGCCACAATGATTCCCATCGGAACAACCCGTTGAAGTGTCCGTCTTAAAAAGCCATGTAGTGCGCGTGGACTTCCGGGAAGCAGCGCCAGAAAGAAGGCCGGGATACCAAGCGTTATGCCGTCAATAAATGATAGTTGGCGGGGCAAGAATGGGAAGCCCCAAGCCAAAGCACCCAAGACAATTGAAAGAACCATGATATAAACAGTTTTAGTTAAAAAGAGCACCGCTACCCGCTCGACGTTGGCGATTACTTGACGGCCAGCCGCGATAATCTGCGGAAACTGAGAAAATTCGCTACGGAGTAATATGACATTTGCAACCGTCCGAGCCGCGGGAACACCCGATCCCATAGCGACACCAATATCAGCTTGTTTAAGCGCCATAATATCATTTACGCCGTCACCCACCATCGCAACTGTGTGACCTTGAGATTGGAGCGCTTTAATTATGTCGCGTTTTTGATCTGGATCAACTCGACCAAAAATCATATGGCTTTCCAGTATTTTTGCGATAGCTGGGATTGATCTGGGTAATTTTTTCGCATTATAGCCAGCACCTGCAAACTCAATACCCGCTTCGCGGGCAATTGCCGCAACAGTGCTGGGATTATCACCGGACAGCAGTTTAATAGCGACACCTTGTTGACGAAGATAGGCCAGTGTCGCGAAAGTGTCCGATCGAATCGTTTCTTTTAAGCTGATGATAACGATTGGCTGGTACCTATCTTGACGTAGGTCAATTCGCGAACGTGAATCATACTGAGCCTCTGTAGCAAAAGCCAGTACTAGCACCCGATGGCCGGATGCTGTCAAGGATTCGATCGTACGGCTCAGTTCAGTGTGGCGAGCAGCATCCAGCGGAATAATTCGCTCAGGCGCACCAAAAACCCAGGATCCCGCCGAAGGCCCATTTACAACCGAAACAGCGCTCCATTTGCGTGATGACGAAAAGGGGACAGTCGATGCAATGCTCAAATGATCAACAGCGCTAAAATGGGCTGCCAGGGCGCGAGTCGTCGCGTTGCTTGCTTCCTGAGATGCCAACCACCCAATGATAGGTGACCACGACAGACCATGCGTACTATCCAGGTGAATGACTTGATCGAAGACGATCTGACCTTCAGTCAGCGTGCCGGTTTTATCGAAGCACACCACATCTGCCCGGGCTAAACCTTCGACCGCAGCGATCTCTTGAACAAGCACGTCATGACGAGCTAAGCGCATAGCACCAACAGTGAGAGCAAGACTTGTCAGCAACACAAGTCCGAGCGGGATCATAGCAACGACACTGGCGATAACTCCCTGTAAGACAAGGTAAAGCGTTGCTGTATCTGACAGTGACGACCAGCCACCAGCCGCCATTATTTGACCATAGATAACAATACTGATAATTGGCACAAGGGCAAAGCTAATCCATCGTAAAATTCGCCTAAGACTGCTTCGTAACTCAGAATTTACCAGCGAGAAATGCTTGGCCTCGATAGAAATTCGGTTTGCAAATGAGTCAGCTCCAACCCGAGTCACTCGAGCAAATCCTGAGCCAGCAACAACCGCAGAACCTGATAATCCAATGTCACCCTTAAGCTTAACAACTGGTTCAGACTCTCCTGTCAGCAAAGCTTCATTGGTCTCTAGATCACCCGAGTCCAATATCGTGACATCGGCCGGAATTTCATCACCAATTTTAAGTGATAGGATATCTCCTACGACAATCTGTTCACTGGGAATAGTGACGACGGCACCGTTGCGCACCACAGCTGTCATCGGTGTGTGCAAAACAGTCAAGCTGTCTAACATTTTTTTCGCCCGATACTCCTGCCACACACCAATAACAATATTACCAATGGCTGCGAATCCGAATATCGCATCACGCCATAATCCAATCACAAGCAAAATAATACATGAACCAAGAACGATTATATTAAAATTTGTAAAAAGATTTGCTCTTAGGATAGACCATATGCTCCGGCTGGTAGTAACAGACAGCCTGTTTGATTGATCCAGTGCTGTACGTCGAGCTACTTCGTTAGATGAAAGACCAGCATATTGAAGCTTCATACCTATAAGCATATCAGTTTATACCCTTCGTATGCCCAAATAGGCATATAATAGATATACACCAATGTAATCCTTTTCTGTAAGTAAAGGCACTCCCTGCAAATTTAATAATTAGAAGGTGGTATGCAATGTCCCAAAAAAAGCAGCTACATATATTGAGCGAACTATCGGCTCACCCAATTGCTCGCAATATCGAATGGTCTGAACTTATTCCGGCCTTATCCTCGATTGGGCTCTTGCGGTCTGAGTCAAACGGAAACTATAACTTTACCAGGAATGGCCACACAATCGTCTTTGAGCGCTCTCAAGATAAAACCCTGGCTATAGCCGATGTCCTCAAGCTACGACATTACCTACGACTTAGCTCCCAACCAATCGAAACAGATGTTACGCTGTTGCATTCTGTTATTATCGCTGTTGATCACCATAACGCCACAGTCATCCATAACCCTAGAACAGATACCGAGTCCATCGAGAAATTCCACGCTAACCTGACAAAAGGTCGGATTTTACACAAAACACACCATAGTCCAAGTTTTAACGATGCCAACCCTATCGATGATAGTCACTACTTTGATGCGATTATTAAATCAATGATGAAAAGTCAGCGAATAGTCATTCTGAGCCATGGAACAAGCTCTAGTAGTGCTGCAGAAAAGCTATTTGCTATTGTTGAAGCAGGCTATCCAACACTCGTCAGTAACATCGTTGCAATTAAAAAATGTGACCTTGAGGCGATGACTGAAGCTCAGATTATTGAACTAGGGACTGAATTGCTGCATGGATCGGTCGATACGATAGCCTAGACCTATATTTCTATGCCATCTCTCCTCACGAAAAGATAGTTTTGGTATAATAATCTACTATATGGCTAAAACCAAAAAATCTTCGCCCCAGCACCACCATAGATTCGCCCTTATCTGCGCGAGTAAGCGCCCATTCAAAACTGAACAACTTGCTCTCGATGCAGCCAGCTTTGGTATGCTTCAGGACATGACTATCTCACTTGGGGTGTACTGTTGTACGGTCTGTAACCAGTGGCACCTGACTACTTCTTCTCAGTAAATGTTCGGAACTTGTCTTTGGGTATTTTATACTCCTGATAATTGACGGACGCATCTGGTTCTAATTAGGCAACAGTGACTATTACAGTCAATAATCAAAACGTATATTATGTGCGAAAAAATAGCGCTTGGATTGTGCCAATCATTGAATTTCGCTTTAATGGAACCTGGGTGTAAGTCAAGATAATCAAGAGTTGAAAAAAGTTGCAGATGCCTACGGTAGAACAGTGGCCCAAGTCGACACCCGAAGAATACATGCTACGAAATACCGATGTAGATTTCGTCATTAGCGATGAAGGGATGGAATATCTGAATGGTCTAATCAATATTGTCGAATACTACATAAAAAAGCCTATACTAAAGATATGAATATATCTAGCCATATCAAAACTACTTCCTCACCCGAAAGTATTGAGATGATCGCATCATTTCTTGAAAACCATGTCGAGGGAGTCATCACTACTATTAACGAAGAGGGGATACCCCAAGCTTCGGTCATTAATGTTTCTGTTAAACAGAACTTCGAAACTTTTTTTGTGACCGAACGACAGACTACAAAGTACAAAAACTTACAGAATAATCACAACGTTGTTTTTGTCAGCTATGACTCTTTCAGTCGGGCTGAAGTAGAAATTGAAGGTGTTGCATATGAAGTGAGCGACGAGCAAGTACGTGCTGATGAAAAAGCAAAGGTCGAAGAAGCTATTCAATTACACAAGCGACACACTCCTCCTTACAAATCGATTCACTCTGCTGAGCACCCAGTTTTTGTCATCTTCCCTAAAAGGATACATATGGTGACGTACCTCAAGGATGCTGCCGAAACTCAAGCCTTCCACGAAACGATTGAATTTAACCTTCCAAGTACATTCTAGCTGCCCCAATAGCATATATTGAGCAAGCTAGATATGATTAAATGACGCAGAAATTAATATCATTTTCATTGTTCTTATTTATCGAATCTCTGGGTATTATAAGCCTGGCTTCTAGCAAAAATCGCTCACACCGACACGCGGTGTATCTGCCTAGTCGATGGCAGCGTTATTGTTATAACAACCGGGTCATTAGAGTTGGCTGGGGGTCTTGGCTTTGCTATTACCCGAGTTCGTCGTCGACATGATTAAACGTTTTTTATGATATTCATACGAAACACCACTCATAACAATGACAACAATACCCACCCAAATTGCACTGACACTCCAACCAGCAATAATATCAGTCGGGTAATGTACGCCCAGATAAAGACGCGACAATCCGATCATAACAATACCTAAGCCACCGATTATAATAGCTGGCACCCGCCATTTTGTTCGCCAAATAATTGCAATGATACATAGCACTAACGCGGCGCTAAGCATGGCGTGTCCACTAGGAAATGAATAGCCAGTTTCAGTAATAAGTGATTGCCAAAAAGCGGGACGATCACGATGGAACAGACTTTTTAGAACAAGATTTGCAGCAGCTGCACCACCGACACCAAAAAACAAAATGAGCGCACTATGGCGCCGTCTTTTATACAGAAGGTAAGCCAGTATCACCAAAGTGATCGGAAGCATATATTCAACGTTTCCCAGTGTCGTAAAAAACATAAATATTACATCAAGGACCGGACTGGCTTGCTTATGTATCCAATCAAGAATTAGAACGTCAAACTTGATTGACTGATGTTCAATGATTTCACCGGCAATTCTTAAAAAGATGACGACTGGAGTCCAAAATAAAATTAAGGCAATGCCCAACTGCCACGTTTTGTACATTTTGAGTTGTTTTTTTATTTGAAAAAGTAACGGTATCATTGGACTTTATTATATACGAGTTTCGGTGCTACGTCTTCCCTGTATCTTTCTGGGGTTATACCATTAAAAGATTAGGATATTTGACCATTTTAGGGCATAATAGAAATCAGTTATATTTCTGCGCTACAATAAACGAGAGGCTGCACATGTCTAAGGACAAGGGAAGAAAAGCAATCAAAAAGCCTAAAAAGCAAAAGGTCATCTTATAATGGCAAAGTCTTTAAGCGCACAACGTTTTCTCGATTCTCAAGAAGCTGAAGTCATCCGCGATACGTTACGCACTATGATGACCGATCCTGCATTCAACACCCGCTCAATGTATTCTCCAGCTGCTGGCGGTGAAGTTTTATTCGTTGACAAGCACATGGAATACCTCAGCCAACATACGACGCTGAACGTTGAACACTATCTTTCAAATCTGCGATTAATGACTCGCATCACTAGCTAAAATCTTAGACTTGTCGCGTGGTCCTGCCCACAGATTGCGAAGTGACCGTACAAGTACCAAGTGCAATTGTGGGCTTTGGGGTTGTGGCCAGCTCTTGTTTCGAAGGATGATTGGAGCCATTTAATGTCGCGATTGGTTTGTCTTTGATTAAAAAGCTGCTGTATAATAGGAATACACTAGACAGGGGGAGATGTTTCTATGAAATCAATCCGAACGCTTCGTGATTGTGCCGAAAAAGAGCGTCAAAAAGCGCAAATCTATCTTCAACAAACCGAAAAAGAGCGTGATAAAAGCCGTAGCAACATTGATCAAGCAGGTCGAGATGCGACCGACCAGCTTATTCTGGAGTACGACACTCAGGCTATCGTACATGAGAAATTGGCTCAAGGCCACGAACAACAGATCAAGCGACTTGAAGCAGAAGCCGACAAACTGGTCTTGAAAAAAATCGCGATTCTGAAAGCAGCTCAGCTGCATGCCAATGAGCTTGAAGAGCAAGAAAAAGCACTTCGAGGTTAAATATATAAAAAATTCTAAGGGCTAACTAGGTATCACTCATTTTTGTTATACTAAGTATTGCTATACCAGAGACAAACATAAGCCCCAATGAGCAGGAGCCACTACCGATGAAGCCATACCCGACTCCAGATCAAGCACTCAGTCCTGAGGAAGACGCTGCACTTCAAGTTATTGAGGCTACTGAAGTTAAATCTATTGATGATGCCCCAAAACTCCCGCCAGTGATTGATGTCGCTCCAGCTCAGCGTCAGGTCATTATGCCGGTTCGTCCTACCATCGCTCAACCAACTGTCCGGCCTGTAATCGTAACACCACCAGAGAAGCCTGTCCCTACGCCAACCGTTGTACCGGTGCCCTCAAAAGTACCATCGACACCAGCGTCTCAAATGGCCGATGAGCTGGCCCATGCCCCCAAGACTAATTTTGCAAAATTCGCGTTACTTTTTTTTCCCAAGCGTAAGCTTTCTAAAAAACCGATGATACTTATCGTGAGTATGTTACTTGTGATTGGGTGTATTGCGTTAGGCTACTTTGGTTGGCAAGCTATGCGCTCTAATAGCACGCACAAGCTACCGGCATTTCACAGCACGAACCAATTCGCTTAGGGGGTTCAGTAGCAGGTAATGACATATCTTTGCTATACTGTCATATATGAAACCGCTTACACCTGCGTCACCACACGTTATCATCTTGGTTGGTATTCCCGGTGCTGGCAAGACTGCTTTTGCTGAACATTTTGCAAAGACATTTCACGCACCGTTTATAAACACAGCAGCGATAGCCCACGAGGCATCTATTTCGATTCGATCAGCTGTAACCGTTAGTGAAATTTTATTCAATGAGCTTTTGAAAACAAAGCAAACAATAATTTATGAAGGGCCGACTGCAAAACGGGTTCAACGTATCGCTCTTATGAAGCACATATCAAAGGCCGGCTACACGCCGCTGCTAGTCTGGGTACAAACTGAATCTATCGAAGCTCGCAAACGTGCCACCAGAAAACAAGCCTTAGCTCCACACAGCTACGACAGTTTTGATGCTGCACTATACGCATTTAATGCGCCGACTGCAGCCGAGAAACCAATTGTTATGAGTGGCAAACATACCTATGCGACACAGGTAAAAATCGTCCTGAAACATCTGGCTCAATCCCGTCCCGAGCTACCACAAGAAGAACAACCACGGGTCCGCAGCGGCCGTAATATAATCGTTCGGTAATTACGCTATGCCGATCATTCACGACGAAGAGTTTGGCAAAATCACTATCCGGCGCAGTGCCAGAGCTACGCAAGTTCGGCTACGGGTGGCGCCAGATGGTACTCTACGCGCTTCACTGCCTTTATATGCGCCAGCTATGCTTGTGAAACGACTTATTAAATCGTCTCGCGATGAACTGCGCACCTTACTCGCCCAAGCCCAACCTCCAGAAACCTATAAAAGCGGCATGCGGATCGGAAAAAGCCATACTTTGATTGTCCAGCCAACGACAGGATCATTTCAAACGGCTCGACGCGGTCAACAATTGATCGTCAATCTTCCCACGAACAAAAAACTTACTGATAGCGACGCCAGCCGAGCCGTGCGTGACATGGTTATTGCAGCCCTTCGACTGGAAGCTAGGAGTTATCTTCCTAAGAGACTCTCTTTTCTGGCAAATAAATACGGTTTTAAATTTAAAAAAGTACGATTTTCGCATGCCAGCGGTCGATGGGGAAGTTGTACATCCGAAGGCACCATTAGCCTTAATATTGCCCTTATGAAGCTTCCCTTTGAACAGATTGATTACGTCATTTTTCACGAACTAGCCCATACCAGACAAATGAATCATAGCGCCGAATTTTGGGAATTGGTAGCATTGAGTGACCCAGCCTATAAAGAGCACCGCCGGGCACTGAAACGTGAAGCACCAACCATCTAAAAGGTGCATGTACAAAACGGTTATGGCTGCGCTATAATAGCCACAATATGTTCGAGGGTGGTATTAGCTTCAACAAAGAGTCCGATAAGGCAATTCGGTACATCACGTTATTAGGAACGCCTATTTTTGTAGGCTACAACTTACTTGTTATGTTAGGTATTGCGCATAGCTCTAATTACGCTGGTGATTTTATTACTTTGCTGATATCCGGTATATGGTTGGCTGTGGGCATGTATCACTCATTTGCACCGATTCGTTCCCGCTTTGACATGATGTGGCGCGTCATTATATACCACATGTTAGCGATTGCAACAGTCGTATTTATTACTGGGTTTTTAGGGCCATTCACGTCATCGATCGCACTATTATTCTTGGCCTCCAATGTCTATTTTGGACGAAAAGCGCTGATTTTAAGCGTGGCTTTTGTTGTGTCATCCGCTGTGATAGACGCTATTATCCGGTATCCGGGTGATCACACCATTATTGTCAATAATGCGCTAGGAATTGCCGGTGTTTTGGTACTTGGTATTGCTATGGTAGGGGTTATCGTTGCCCAAGAAACGCGTCGACAGGCATTAGTGCTGAGTCAGTCACAAGAACGGCTGCAATATGATCGTATTTTAACGATTATTAATAATTTGTCTGACGCGACGTTCAGTACCGACGATAAAGGCCAAGTACTAATGTATAATGCGGCCTGTTTAAACCTACTCGACACCAACGACAGCCTACGAGGCAAGAATATCAATGACCTGTTTACGTTAACTGACGCCGACAAAGCCGAAGTGAAACTATTTGATATCCTCAGCCAAGCACAAAAAACCACTCGTCGTGATGACATCCGTCATACCTATAGCGACGGGGAAGAGATCCGTTTGGAAATGACCTATGCCCCGATCAAAAGTACCTATAGCCGTCATAAAAAAGGCCAACCTAAGGCCGGTTTTATCCTGATTGTTCGCGACGTCACAAAACAAAAAAGTCTAGAGGAAGAACGTGACGAATTTATTAGCGTCGTTAGCCATGAATTACGAACCCCAATAACTATCGTCGAGGGTACACTCTCAAATCTCCAGCTGATGTTAAACCGAGCTGAAAAATTCGAATCAAAAGCTATTTCTGATTCAATCAATATGGCCCACGATCAAGTACTGTACCTCGCAAAGATGGTTAATGACCTCAGTACTCTATCGCGAGCTGAACGCGGTGTGGCAGACGCCGGCGAAGACATCAATGTTCAAGAACTAATGCATAAACTACACAAAGAATACGAAAAAGATGCAGTCGCTCGAAAACTACATTTGAATTTAGATCTTGGAACAAGGCTTGGCTCAATTCATGTAAGTAGATTATACGTTGAAGAATTATTACAAAATTTCATTACTAATGCGATCAAATATACTAACGAGGGCACAATCACTGTCAGCGCCAAACTCAAACACAATAACATCCATTTTGCGGTCAAAGACAGCGGTATTGGTATGAGCCGTAGCGACCAACAAAAAATCTTTAATAAATTTTATCGTAGCGAAGATTATCGGATTCGCGAAACAAATGGCACTGGTTTAGGTCTGTACGTTTCAGCTAAACTTTCACACAAGCTAGGGACAAAGATAGCACTTGCGAGTCGATTAAACCATGGATCGACCTTCAGCTTCGAACTTCCTCAAAGCAATAAGGAGTAGGCTACAGCTTTGGGCTTTTAACGACACGGCCTTTCCAGGTGACTGATGTTCGCGCGTAACTAACAGCACTGGCGACGACTAGGCCGGCTTCTTGCAGTACGATAGCGGCCCACAGGAAGCCGCCTACTAGCCAGCCCTTATTCCATACCTTAGCTAGGTAGGCGGCGTACAGCAGGCTAAACATGAGGTACAACACGCCAGAGATGAGTTGATGGATTCCCCACCCAACCAAAAACCCAGCTAGGATAATGAACAGTGGGGATACGAGAACTAGAAGGTCCAATGTCACAACGATAGAATGTGTAAATTTTCCACCCATAAGAGGCGACAATAAACGGATGCTGGTAACGAGTTGGGAACGCCATTTTTTCTCGTACGAAACGCCAAGCATTTGGGTTCCGATCAAAAAGCGGTACTCCCCAGTCGTCATCAGCTGGGCTGAAATACGTGACTCTGGCTGAATAGCGTCTTTGAAGAGTGTAAAGCCCTGCCAACGATCTAGCAGTGTCTGGCGATGAATCATCCACATATTACTGGCGGTAGCTGGTGAACTGCGACGATGGAATATTATTTCCCAGAAATAGCGGAGTGATGAAAAGAAGACGCTGGCACGCGGGCCGTCTTCGCGCCGCGGAAGCACTGACACCATCAGCGCTTTTTCCTGCAGTGCATAGGCGACAAGTTGCTCGATAGAATCAGGGGTGATCCTAGTATCAACGTCCATAAATAGGACATAACTGCCACTAGCTTGTTTCAATAGCCCCTGTAGTGCATAATTTTTGCCGAGCCAGCCATCTGGTAAAGCTGCACCCTCCACAAAGCGCACACCTTCATGGGCAAATGATTTGATGAGCGCCGAAGTATTATCACCCGAAAGGTCATCCAACACGATAATCTCTAGCTTGGGATACGTGCTAGCAATGACCCGATCCAATGAATCAGTCATGGCATGTGTCTCATTACGGGCCGGAATACAGACTGTAACGCTCGGTAGGGCGTCCCGTGAGCGAACAGTTGTTAAGAGTTTGTTCATTTTAAAGTGCGTAAAAGCGTAGCGCAATCGATAGGTCGCCAAGCCAAACATTCCCACAAGAACGGCGTATAGTAAAAACAGTATAACCTCGAGCATTGTTACCATAATACCACCTCTTGACGACAGGGGGAATACAGGCTACACTAATCTTGACAGTCTGCAGCAGCAGGCTATTTAATTTGGTAAAGAAAGTAGGAAGGCCACTCATGGCGGAATCATCTGCAACAAAAGTGACACGCATCAAAGCAACGTCAACTTCACCGAAGACAGTTCCAAAAAAGTCTCCTAAGGTCCGTAAAGAGCGCAAAACTCCGACGAATCCTTTATTAAAGACTTTGTTTGCCATTGGTGGATACTTTAAGGGTGCTTGGATTGAATTACGACTTGTGCGTTGGCCAACCCGCCGCGCAACATGGAGCCTGACTTTTGCAGTCATTCTTTTCAGCGCTTTCTTCGTCGTCGTCATCCTGCTGCTCGACGTATTATTTAAGTTTTTATTCGAATTAATTTTAAAATAAGGATCAACAGAAAACTTTATGACTACTAATCGCTACGACTCATCACGTCAATGGTACGCCATTCATACTTACAGTGGCTACGAAGAAAAAGTGGCTGACAGTATTCGCCAACGAATTAATGCAGTTGATATGGCTGACAAGATTTTTGACGTTATGGTTCCAAAAGAAAAGCAGATTCAAATCAAAAACGGCAAACGTAAAGTTATTGAAGCCAAGATCTTCCAAGGCTACGCTCTTGTTGAAATGAAACTGACCGATGAAACATGGTACATCGTCCGTAACACACCAGGAGTAACTGGTTTTGTCGGAACAAGCACACAGCCAACTCCAGTCTCAGATCCTGAAATTGCTAAAATCAAAAAGCGTATGGGCGTCGAAGACCCAAAACACCAAATCGACTTTTCTGTCGGTGAAGTCGTCAGTATTACTGACGGTCCATTCAAGGGATTTGACGGTGCTATCTCTGAAATTGACAACCAAAAAGGTAAAGTCAAAGTCATGGTCAGCATGTTTGGTCGCGACACTTCGGTTGAACTTGATGCCTTACAGGTCCAAAAAGTCTAAACGGCTGACTGCAAGGTCCCTGTTCAAACAACAATAAAAGTGCTACAATAATTTAGTTACGCACTAAATATGCTTCATACATTGTATGGAATTGCTTCACAATTATATTTAGTACAAGAAAGAAAACTATGGCAAAAAAAATTATCGGAAACCTTAAATTACGTATTCCTGCTGGTCGTGCGACGGCCGGTCCTCCGGTTGGTTCAACCCTTGGTCAATGGGGCCTGAACATGATGGATTTTATTAATCCGTTTAACGAAGGCACCAAAGACCTGATGGGTAAGGACGTTATCGTTCATATCCAGGTCTATGAAGACCGTTCGTTTACATGGAAATCGCTGGGACAGCCTGTCGACGACATGATCCGTGAACGTGCTGGTATCAAAAAGGGAAGTGCGAAATCTCACGTCGACAAAGTCGGTAAGATTACTCGTGCCCAACTGGAAGAAATCGCTGAGATCAAAAAGGATCACCTGAACGCAATTGACGTTGAAGGACGTGTCAAAGTTATTGCTGGAACTGCTCGCTCTATGGGTGTTGAAGTCGAAGGCTAAGCCCTTTTAATCAATCTTAAAAACCGCGCTGGATAGCGCGGTTTTTTTGTGGTATAATATTAGGATAACAATCAATGTTGGGAGGTTACCTGCGCAGGCAGAACCGTTACTACCACAGAAAGGGTTTATACCTATGGCCAAGAAAGCCAATTTGCTCGAAGAAGCAGCTAAACTCGGTCTTGCAATGACCGAAAAGAACACCGTTGCTCAAATCGAAGCTGCCATAGTGGATGCGCAAAATCCTGCAGTTCCTGCCACCGAAGTAGTTGAAGAAAAAACTGCCAAGTCTGGTAAGCGTAGCGCCAAAGCGCTTGAAGAAACTGAAGCAAAGCTCGACAAAGAAGCCCGCAAAGAAGCTGGCGACACATCATCAGTTGATGGTGATGAAGCTGCTATAGTCAAAGGTCCAAAGCCAGTTGCCCGCCCCGTCATTGAACGACGTGGCAAAAAGTACCAAGCGGCTGCCAAGCTGGTTGAAAAGAACACTTTCTACAGTTTGGCGAGTGCGATTGAACTTGCCAGCAAAACCAGCCCAAGTAAGTTTGACGCCAGCGTCGAAGTTCACGTTCGCCTGAACGTTGACCCGCGCCAAGCTGACCAAAACATTCGTACAACTGTCAGTCTTCCAAACGGAACTGGTAAAACAATCCGTGTTGCCGTCTTTGCCCCTGAAGCTGATCATACAGCAGCAACAAAGAACGGTGCCGACATCGTTGGTGACGAGACCTTTCTAGCGCAACTTGATAAAGAAGTCATCGACTTTGATATCCTGATTGCCACCCCACAGTACATGCCCCGACTTGGTAAATATGCTCGTCTGCTTGGTCCACGCGGCCTCATGCCGAACCCTAAAAGTGGTTCAGTTGCAACTGATGTTGCCAAAGCTGTCAAAGAAGCAAAGACTGGTAAAGTTGAATACCGCGTCGACAAGCAAGCGATTGTGCACCTTGCAATCGGTAAAGTAAGCTTCGGTGCTGATAAACTAGCCGAAAATGCAAAAAGCTTTTTCGACAGCCTTTCAAGCCAAAAACCACAAAGCATCAAAGGTGTCTTTGTAAAATCTATCAGCATCAGCACCTCACAAGGTCCTGGTATCAAGGTTGAGAACTTCGTTAATTAATAGCGAATTGCCCCAATATAAAAATCACCCCCAGAAATGAGGGTGATTTTTTATTAGTTTTACTGTTAAGTCGCTCTTTCTTCATACCCAGAAACTATCGGCATCTCTGCAGAACGAGGTGCTACAAGTCCGATCGCTTCCAATGCTTTTCGTGATATGAGTGGTCGAACGATACTTTTGAACATCTCGGTCAAAGATCGCGTATTGTGAACCGTCCCTTGTTCGAATGCTTCGCGCTCTGGAGCAGTAAGTAATTTGGCAACCCGATCAAATTCCTGCAACTCATCCATTGAAGCGCCTTCGGCGATGCGAAGCGTCCGCAGCTCAAAGATTGTGCTTAGTTGCTCTTCTCGAACCTTCCGTAATCTTTTGTTATCAGCTTCGAGTTCACGAATACGGGCAGGACTGGCAATGACTTCATTAGAGATAAGCCCCGGATTAACATCAGCCAGCAAGTCGTTCGTCGGCGTTTTCAATTGCTGGGTAAGAATTTCTTTTATATAAAGACCGATGCGCACTTCCGGTTTTTCATTAGGATACTTACTGGCAAGATCAAGCACACTATCGTCGACAGCTTTTTCAATATCATGACGAAGTCCTTCGTAGAACTCCGGGAGCCGGACAACATTAGCAACAGCAATCGTTGCAACGTCGCGCGCTCGGCGCTGTAATAAACCTTGTCCTATATCAACATGTTCGATGAGAGTCTGTTCAGTTGGTATTTCTGCAAAAGAGTCTGCAAGTTCAGGCATCGTATTAATCTTTGCCGTCAAATCGTCAGGTCGTTTGGGTAGGGAATCAGCCGGGAAGTTAGTATTTCCTTCGGACGAAACCTGTTTCATACGATGCTCCTGAGCTATTTTTGATTGATTTGATAAGTGCGTTTTTGTTTGGTGATTAACGTCGCTTGCATATAGCATAGCATAGGCGGAAAGAAAAATTAATTGTTTTAGACAACTTCTTGTTCAGTAATGACTGAATCACCCATTGTGAGATGACGAAAGCGCCTCATATCAGCTGGAAGCTGACCGGCCCAAGGCAGTTCACCGTCCTTGCCAATCGCGTGGACTTTGTCGTAGGCGACGACTATATTTTTCATATGTACTTATATAGTACCATGTTACAATCAAGGTAACAGGGGAGAAACAGGTATGAGTGTCTATAGTAATATTGAAATTACCAAAGCTATTGATGATGGAACAATTATTTGTGTTCCTTTTAATCCAAAACATGTCTCAGAAGCAAGCCTCGATTTTACATTGGGGCACTATTTTTATAAACAAGAATATTCTGAAGATACACGTGTCTATAATCCATTCGATAAATCGGATGTTGATCGCTACTTCAAAGGCCCGCTCGAAGCTATGCCCCATAAACAATGGTGCGAAGAGAATAAGCATCAGCACTTTGAGAATATCCCCGAAGATCACCCAATTATTGTTCTCCGACCCGGCGAACGTATCCTAGCGCACACCCACGAATTTATAGGTATTCGACCTCATGGCGGCGCATCAGAAGTAAAATCACGCAGCAGCTGGGGCCGTAATGGCGTGGCTGTTTGTTTTGACGCCGGCTGGATTGATCCAGGCTATATTAACCGCATTACACTCGAAATTTATAACTTAAATCAACACGAATCGGTCGTCCTTCCTGTTGGCGAACGTATTGGTCAGTTGGTCTTCCAAAAGACTGGTCCCGTTGAAGGCGATTACAGTAATGGGCGTAACGGAATGAGCGGCAAATACCAACATACTTCAAACTTAGAGAAACTGATCGCAGGCTGGTCTCCAGACCAAATGCTGCCTCGTGCCTATAAAGACCAAAGACAGGCCGCACCCGTCATTAAGGGCCTTCCAGAAGGTATGAAGTAATTGCATTTTTGGTGCTACCGAAGGTAGTGATGGATCAGGCAAGGGAACTAGGAGCAAATGGAAAAAAGCCGCCGAGCGATGCTTGCTATTTTTTAGCGTGAAAAGAGCCTCAACTAAATAAATAATTAAGGCTCGGGGTGAAGGGAAGTGCCAGGGAGGGGTGATCATCATTGACCACCCCTCTACCTTTTACAACGTATCACGCAGTCGAAGTAGCTTTTCGTAACAGTCGTGACTCTCAATTGCACGGAGTTCGCTACGAGTTGCACGGCGGTGAAGTTGATTGATCGCAAGGCTGGCAATCTCGCCATCAACGCGTCCAGCATACTTCGCGATACGCTTAATCTCCGCTCCCACAGCTTCCTCGCTCGGAGGATGTTTTGATTGAATCGATTTCACGAGTGTCGTGATATCGGTCATTGTGGCATATTCAAGTTTGTCTATCACAGTTGCCATCATTGTACAATCCTATCTAAACGTTCGTCTCTTAGCAGTCGCTAGGAGTCAGCAATGTATTGTAAACTAGAATGCTAAAACTTTCAATCTCACTGCGAACGGGTCGAGTGTATCTCCGAAAACCATGTATTTCCCTTCGTAGGTCATTACCGATTGGCAATGACAATACCTTACTATAGCTTATTACGACATATTATTCAACCTACGCCAAGGGCGGGGTGTGCCTAATGTAAACAACACTACCGCTAGTCTACCTCTATTAAAGCGTTGACTTATCTACATTAATTGCGTATAATTCGGGGTAAGACAACCAAAGATAGTAGCAGTGAGAGTAAAGAGCAATCAATACACCCACATAATTCGCTACCGAGGAATTGTAAATAAACATACATTTCATGAGTCTTTGGCAGTACTGCGAGGTCCAAAGACTTTTTGTTTTCTCCTCCAAATCTGCCTGTCTAGATTGACTTAATAATCTGGCCGAATATAACTAATGTAATCCCCAAGGGAGAATTTGATTTATGGCGATTTCACGCGATAAAAAGAACACATTGGTTGCTGATATGACAGAGCTCATCGCCAGCGCTAAAACAACCGTTTTTGCAACATATAAC
>JAYVYE010000140.1:0-14664 GCA_043784545.1 Candidatus Microsaccharimonas sp. | reverse complement strand
TTCGTTTAGCTCAAATCCAAGAGCGTATCTAACGTTATAACTTCCGTTTAAATACTTTTCTCCGAAGTTATAAGCAGATTCTTCGCTATTCCAACTTCTTCCGATAATTGCTATAGCGTCCATGTTTTTACGTTTTAATTCGAGGTAGTAATACCCCCTAATTCGACCTTTTACAATTTTGCCATCGCTAACTATTGTCATTAGTCTACAATCTTAGATTCGGTTGCTAATACGAAATGGGGCATTTTTACGCCTGCCATTTTGAGCCCTACGGTATATCCAAGAATGATAATAATAGCTAGCGATATTACGATCTTTGTAATATCCGTTTTAGTTTTCATGCCGCTACGTCGCCCTCTAAAACTGTTTTACCGGTGCTAATAAGCGCTATGGTCGCTTTTAGCCGGTCTTTGCCGTATCGGTGGAGAAGAACGTAGCCGTCTAGCGTAGTCCATTCTGTTAGCTGCCCGTAGTGTTTTCTGTAGGCTACTACTCCGGTTACTACGGTTTTTACGTCGCCGTTACCGCTGGTAACTCTGATTGTGTCGCCGATTTTGATTTTTTCGGCCGAAATAAAGGTTTTAACTTTTTCCATGATTGCATTCCCGTTCTGTTTGGCAAAAAAGCGTGCTACTGGTAATAGTAGCACGCTTTTTTGTTTCAATTTGGCAAAGCCGAACGTTATTAAGTTATAGTCAGTTAAGCTTAGAGCTTCTGTAAAAGAGCTTCATTATTAGCTTTGGCCGCGTTAATTTGCTCCGGTGTAAGCGAGTTAGATGCAATTGCGGCGTTAATAAGTGTGGTACTATTCCCGTTTACAGATGCGGCGATATTTTGAAGCGCTGTTACCTGCTTCGTCTGTGTATGCCCGAGTACGCCGGTAGCGGTAGCAATACCTACCCCGGTTACGAGTAGATTAGTAATCGCGTTTTCGGAGTGGCCTGTTAGAGCGAGAATTACGGTACCCGCGATTGTCGCTAGAGCGATGAGCGTTACCCCGATTACTAGCGCCGTATTTTTAAACATCACGCGCTAAACCCGAATTCTTCGGCTTTAGCTCGGGTAATGGGCCCGAAGATTCCATCTGCGGTAAGGCCGGTGCGCGTCTGGAATTCGGTTACTACACCCGCGGTAAGCGGTCCATAATTGGAGTCTTCGTCTAGGGCGCTGTATGCCGGGAAAACGCGGTTAAAGAATTGCTGGACGGCTAGTACGTCTTCACCGTAAGAGCCGATGGTCAAATCGACGTCTTGACTGTCGGTGGGAGGTACGGTTACGGGCGCGTTTGTGGCGGTAATGCTGGAGCGGGGGTCTAGTACCGTTTGCGGGTTGACGAGGTAGCCGCCTGAGGTTGTTTGGACGTGGACGTGGGGCCCGGTTGAGGCTCCCGCGCCGTCTGTCTGGTAGGCGCCTCCACTATGGCCGATAAGCGTACTTACGCTTACGTTGTCACCTTGGGCGATGTTTACTCCGCTCATATGGGCGGTTAGTACGGTGGTTTCTCCGTACTGAATCGTTACATATCGTCCGTATCCTGCTGTATTGCCGGTATCGGAGATTGTGAGTACGGTTCCATCCCCTGAGCCGTAGATAGGGGTGCCGACTCCTACGGGGCTATCAATTCCTTGGTGGTAGCGGGGGAAGTGTGCGGGCCCGCGGTCGTTGAGGTATTCGCCGCCGCTTGCTACGGAGTTATCGTCTGTAGGCCAGTAAAGAGACATTTTAATTTTCCTTTGTTATTAGAGTTTTAGCCATGTAATGTTTATAAAAACATTAGCTGTGCTATTAGGGCCTACTGATATAGTTATCGGCGCTTCGGGAAACGTCATTTGGAGCGGGTAAATCGAGTTGCTAGCTACTGCGCTATTTGTGACGTATTGGAATAGCCGAGTTTCTGCTTGGCTACTGGAGTCTCTACCAATAGTGTTTAAATAGACGTTTGTTTGATTGGCGTTAGACGCCATAATGAAAACGGAAGCGCTACCGCTAATACTTGGGAGTTGCGCCGTACCGTAGGCGGTACCGCTAGGCCCTAATAGCATACTTAAACTTCCGGAGGAGGTAGCATCTTGAAAACTGGACGCCGTAAGATTACCGTTCGTAAAGTTTCCTAATAGTGCGGGACTAGAGTAATAGCTTCTAGGGAGTTTAGCGGGACTAGCGCTAATTGTTACTGGTAAAGCGGTAAAGTATTCGGTCCCTGTTGGGTTAATGAATATCTGAACCCGGCTACCTTTAACCGGTATTGTATAGTATAAAGTACCGCCGCTAAACGCGGCCGGCCGATCTACTCCAATAATGGTACCGTCTAAAGTCATATGCGATATTCTTATATTGCTAATGTTAATAGAGCTTGCTACCGCCGCGGCTTGAGCGCTAATCAGTAACGATTGGAACGGAAGTAGGGTATTAACGTTACCGGAATCGTAAATCATTACTTCGGTACCGTTAGCCACTTGCTTATTCCATACCGCTAGTACGACCGTATTAGTATTTACTTGACCTACGTTAACTTGACCTTGCGTTATCGCCGCGCCGTTATTAGCCGTGGTAATTTGGCTTACTAATCCCGAGTCGGTACAGGCGTAGAGAGCTTTACCGCCCGGCCATGTAAACGCGCCCCCGGGTACTACGGCTAGCGAACGGTTACCCGAAGTG
Source organism: Candidatus Microsaccharimonas sp. (assembly GCA_043784545.1). Lineage (GTDB taxonomy): Bacteria > Patescibacteriota > Saccharimonadia > Saccharimonadales > Saccharimonadaceae > Microsaccharimonas. The sequence goes on along the minus strand of JAYVYE010000140.1, from coordinate 12,006 downwards.
ATATCAGCCGCACCGGATAGATAAACGGTATTAGCTCCCGAATTTTGCCCGAAGAGGTCGTTACCTCCTATCGTATTCGCGATTACGGTAGCTACTTGGGTAACCGTTATAGCGCTCATACCGTTAGCACGTCACGAAGGTAAACGGCACCGATAAGCGCCCCGCTGGTAATAGTGAGGTAGAGCCCGTAACGAAAGTACAGGCCGCCATCTGGAGTGATAACGGTAGCTCCTAGACCCGCGGCGTATCCTCCTACCGCAATAATAGGCGCGTTAGCGTCTGCGCCGTCTCGAAGTGTAAAACTGACTACTGCGGCGTTAGTTGATTCCATGATACTAAAACCGGCTAGGTAACCTTCTCCAGTACGTACGACGCCGTTAATACTTTTCAGGGTATATGGTTTCGCAATAGGTCGGTGAGTTTCGCCGCCGCGAATATAAAATTTGGCCGGGCTATCGGCCATATGGTCTTCTTGTACCGGGTAGCTAGTTAGCTCTTCTTGGGTTGCATAGGTAATCGGGCTGGACGTTTGCGGTTCGTTAGCCATCGTGGAGTTACCCACGAAAACTGGTAAACTCCCTTGTGTTGTCGGGTACTGTGAACTGTCAATATGATCAGGCATTTTTTATTCCTTATCTTTAAACTGCGGCAACTGCGGCGGCTTCTACAAGAGGCTTGACTTTACTAACCGTATTTTTCGCGGCTTCTACCGTAGCTTTAGCTACGTCCGATTCGGCAACGATAGCTACGAGGGCTATAACGATTAAAACTACTCCGATAGACGCTAGCCCTATCCGTATCCACGTTTTAGGATCGCTGAGAAATACGCTCATTTTCCCGAGTGCTATAGGTACGTCGAGTAGTCCCGCGGTGTTCGCCGTGGTCGGGCTGGAGCTTGTATCGCCCCACGCTAACGCGGGGTTTACGGGAGCGCCGTTGACAAGGTGCTCAGTGTGTAGGTGAGCTCCGCTACTATTTCCTGAACCGAGTACCCCGGGGGTACCGCCGGAGAGGGCGATAGCGTCACCCTGTTTTACGACCGTGTTGTTAGGCGCGATAAATTTGGATAGGTGCGCGTATTTTGTTTGGTCGCCGTTATCGTGATTGATTACGATTAGGTTTCCGTATCCGCCGCTCATCCCCTCGTAACTAATTTTACCGTCTGCGCTTGCTAATACGGTCGTTCCCGCGGGTACGCTTATATCCGCTCCTTGGTGGTAGCGGGGGCTATGGCCTGCGCCGCGGTCGTTACCGAATTCGCCCCCGCTTGCTATCGGCCCGTTAGCGGGCTTGATAAACCCGGTTGTCATTTAATGGACTTTGTGAGTCCGTTAAGAAGCATCCCGAGCATGGGGTTAGCTTTGGCTTTAATAACATCTTCGTGTTTAATCGAGTCTACGAGAGCGCTAATTTTACCGATAACTCGAAAAATTTCGTCTACTTTAGTTGAGCATGTTACGCAACAATCGTTAGCATGCCCGTTAAATTCGCTATCAATCATGTTTAGTTCCCTTATCGTGAAGCGGCGGCGAGAATACTATGCCGCCATAGTGAGAGAATCCCAAAGGTGGCGAGCATAAGTAAAAGAATTGTGTAATCTCTAGTGATATAGACAAACGTACCACCGATAACAACAGCCATAGTGCCGACTGTTAAATCAGCGTCTAGTAGCCGCTGGCGAAATTGAATATCCCCCGGCTCCGCTGCCCGTACCTCTTGAAGCGTGGGAGCGTTATTTTCGTAAGCCGTCCAAATACCAAACGCGGCGGTAGCGATAACAAAAGTTGTTATCTTAGGGTCTAGTTCAATCATTATTAATTAGCTCTTTAATGGCTTCGGCAACCGTTGAAATAAACGGTATCGCTAGTTGCTGCCCGCTATAAATTTCGTTCGGGTTCGTAATATAGTGTCGGTTACTCTGAAAAATTGCCATAGCATACTTTTCGTCACCGTAAAACATTTTTGAAATTGAAGATAAGGTTTCACCACGCTTAACGCGGTAGTAACAAATTGCCATAGCTAACGCTCCTAAGCGGGGATAGTGAGGACTTGACCGGGATAAATCAAGTTCGGGTTAGATATTTGGTCGGTATTTGCGGCGTAAATTTTCTGCCAATTTTGCACGCCGTAAAAACGGCTCGCAATACTGGAGAGGTTGTCACCACGCTGAACGGTATAGCTGTGCCCGGCTACCGGGGGCGCTGGAGCGCTAGGAGCTACGGGAGCTACTGGCACCGGGGGAAGCGTGGGAGCGGGTGCGGCGGGCGCGGCGGGCGCTACTGTGATCGGGATTACGCCCTCGGGAGGTGTGCCGTAGTGGGCGAGGGCGAGCGCAATGATCGCCCCCTGTACCGCGCTCAATTGCGCCCCGTTAAGGTAATTGCTAATAGCGTTTGATACGTCGATAGCGCTATACTGTCCGGTTGCAATAAGAGAATCTGCGGTAACCCGGGCCCATTGTGCATTTGTCGCTATCGGTGGGGTACCGTTATTAACTGGGGTTACGGTAGACGCGCCTTGAGTTACCGGAGCGGCGCTGGTAAAGCCGTCTACGGTGGGAGCGGCGGTTACCGGTACCCCGAGCCCTGAGCGTTTACGGTAGAGGTATACGCCCCATACTCCACCGACAACGATAACGGCGTAGCTCCAGCCCGGGAGCGGGCCTATTTTGGTTGTTAGAGCCGTTTCGACGGTTTCTAAGACGTCACTCATTAGATGCTCGCAATGAGTGCGGTAGCGCTAGCAATTTCGGATAGCTGGATAGCGAGACTGGCCTGTTGATTAGCGGCAAGAATTTGTGAGTAATCGCCGCCCCCGGTTACCGGGCCCGAATAATTCGGGTTCGGTGTGTTGAGGTCGGCTTGAATACCAGTCATATTCGAGTTACGGCCAGAGACCGGGCCAACTGTTTGAATGATTCGATCTGTACCGACTACGCCTCCACTTTCCCGCGGGCGTATAAGGTCTTGATATAGGTTATTTGTTCCAAGCGGCTGAATACCGGGCGCGTTCATAAACCCTAGTTTGTATTGCCCTACTTGGCTCGGGTTCCAGTCTTGAGAGACTGAATCTTGAAATGAGCGGTAGGCGCTAGGGCCTGCGCTTACGCCGGTAAATTCGGGATAACTCGGAGTATTCATTTCTACAATACGCGGGGTATCAAAGCTATCTTCGGGATAACCTAATTCCTTTGAATAGCCTAGCGCCGTTGTAAATGGGTTAAACATAGTAACTTATTTATCCATACCGAGAGCGGCGCGGATAACTCCCGAGAGCGAGCTACCACCTTCTTTAATGATATTAGCGGTACCGCGCCCCGGCAGTACCAACGTAGTTACCGTAGCGAGTACGATAATAGACCCGAGAAAAGTAACGAATTTATCGCCCATTATATTAACCGTCCTTAGTTTGAGCGCTTAAGAGCGCTATCAATAGTGCCAAAAATAGCCATACCGTTTACGAGTAGGCTAGTAATTATCAGTAATACGCAAAGCTTGGAGCCGATACCTTCGCTAGCGGCTCCAATTGCAAACAGGAATAGCCCGAGGAGAAAACCTGCGATAACAGGGTGAGCGACTACTTTACCCCCGTTATGAATATGGCGTAGTTCAGTAGAACCGACCGCGACAATAGCGGTAGTAAACGCTAGTGAGTTATAACTCATGCTTAAGCCTCACTAACAATAATATGCGTTTTAGGGCTGGTAGTATACCCGTTTGTAAAGTCGCTATAATACGCGGGAATAGCGGCGGTAGAAGCCGGGGGGATATTCGCATATCCCCCCGACTTTGTAACGCTCGTAGCTAAGCCGGGGGCACCCATAAGAGATTTTAGGACAGTCGGCACCGTCTGATTTTTATAAGCGGCGTAAATCAGTAGGAGACCCGTACCGCCTAATATCCAAAGAAGCAACCCGTTTTTAGCCATAGCGTTTAGCTCCTAATTACATTCGGATAGTACGGAAAACCGTACCGCCAAGAATCCAAAGTAGGGCTAGAGCGCCTACAATAATTACCCATGTATGGCCGACCGTTACCGGGGCGGTAGCGTCTGCCGGTTTACCGCCCCCGGGCAGCGTGATACCTAAAGCGGCTGAACCAGAATCCCCCGTACTCGGGGTAAGCGGGTTAGGCATTAGATAAAGTTAGGCGCGTAAAGGGCCTGCGGCGAAGCGGGGCGGATAACGTTTTCAACTACGAGAAGCGAATAAGCGCCCGCGCCCCATGAAACGGCTTCGTAGTTGAACGCGGTACCCGAACCGGTAACGAGGAAAAGGTTGCGGTCGCTCGCGCCATCGACGTTACCGTCTCCGGAAGCGCCATCGTTCATAAAGTCAGTAAGGATGAATACGCCGTTGTCCAGCGTATTCTGAGTTACGGTCGCGGAAGTTCCCGCGTCGTAGTCATATTCCTGTGCCATCTGTGAACGCCACTGTGCTTTAGTCTTGTAGTACCACGGGTCATTATTAACGTACACGTTAGAGACCGCGGGCATATCAGTTTCAGTTCGGAGTCCAGCGCTATTCCGAAGAATAAGCATGACACAGCGGATAGTATTACCCACGTTAAGAAGCTGGATATTCTGCTGTGAGCTCGCAACGATAGCGGGAGTCTGCGTCTGAATAAGCGACACGCTGCCGTTACCAATAGGCGCGGTAGCCTGCGGATCGCCGTTAGCATTAGAGTCTGCCGGGGCACTCCAGTATTCCATTACGGCAGTAATAGTGACAACGGGCGCGGTAGTCGGTGCGGTCGTATAGAGGCCCGAGGTTGAGTTAAGCGACAACTGGAGCAAAAAGCTCTGGTTAGCGGCCATATTCTGCAAAGCTCCGAAAGCGTCGCGGGCGTCCATTTCTACCGGGACGTTGACGTTAAACGCGAAGCTACCACCGGTAGCCGAAGCTCCCGTGGTAATGGAATAGTTCGGATCTCCCGCGGGGTCATATCGCCCGCTGGAGAGGGCGAAATACTTATTGATCATGGCGAGGGTAAAGCCGTCAATAGTGGAAATAAGGGTATCGCCGTTAGCGCTCAAAAGGCTAATCTGCTGGAGCACGTTAAACGGGCCATCGTTGTTAAAAGCGACGGCGGCGGCGTTAGCGGAAGTGGTACCGGTAATAGTAAGGCGGATACGGCGAAGATAGCCTGCGGCGGGAAGTTGGATCGGTGCGAGCGGCTGGACGCCGGTGGTAAGGGTTACGGGCCCGAACTGTCCGGCGAGCCGCGACTTTTTACGGCTTGCACGGACAAACGGGATAACCGGTACGGCTACGGTACGGCCCGCGGGAGCGGGGGTTACAGCTTTAGAAGCAATGGTAGGCGCTGGAGACATTTTTAGTATTCGTTTCTGTTAGAGGGTTTTAGCTAAGGCCGAAAAGGTTGGCATAAGAAGCGGCGAGCGGCGATCGGTCACTGAATTTCATAGCTAGCAGGTTTAGGCAACCAAGAATAGCAATGACATAGAGCGCAACGATCACCCCGCTAATACCCGAAATGTGAAGATGCACTATATCATTCCTTTACTTTAGTTCTTACAATATGAGATTCAGTACCGCGCGTTTTTATGTATAAAAATTCAAACGGGCCTAACGTCTTAGCTACGTCCCGTACTAACTTAGCGTCGATACCGCCCACGTCCGCTAGTTTTATTTGGTCGTTCCTATCCGTAGTTTTTGCGATAAAAACATGAGTTGAGCTAGATAAAGCAGATGGGGTTAACCAAGCCGGTCGCTGCGCCCCGCAAATCACGGTCGCTTTGATACTACGCAATTGTTCTAGACTAAACGTTAACTCTTTATCTAGTTTTAGATACTGAGCGAAGTATTTAGCTTCGTCTACCCATACCGTCCACCGTTGCTGGCTGACAACTATATCTAAGGCTTCTCTAAAGGTATTTTGCTGCCGGTTAACAAACTCCGGTATCGTCTTTTTAAATTTAGGCCATAAAATATAGTTATGGTGCCACGGTACCATTTCGGACATTCGCTCAATACGCTTAAAACCGGTTTTGAGAATCTGATTATATAAATCATCTTCCACTTTGGTTCCAAACATTATATTTGCGGCCCGATACGGCATAAGCTGTTTGAAGAGGGTGGTTTTACCGCCCCCGGTAGGAGCCATAGCCGTTAAATGTTCACCTTGGTTCCATCGGAAAGTCTTCTTAAATTCCGGCCAGTCAACATATGGGATAGCCATTAGTTACGCCGTAACGGTACGGAAGCCGCGAATAGCGAGCCAAGCACCGAAAGCGATAAGCGCAATTGCGATAAGTTTCTGAATCATTATTCCCCCTCTCTATCAGTTGGCAAAGTAATAAGGAAAGACGGTAGAAGCGAATGGTTAGCCATAATCGGCAAAACCAAAGCCATTACCGCTAGAGAGATGGGCGCGTATTTACCGGGCGTAGCAATCCATTCTAGATATTTCCTTATCTGTCGATCTGTTTTCGCAAGCTCTACAAGCTCGTGAATAACAGCCGGGCCATTATCCGCAATGACTTCACCGTCAACCGCGTTAATGAGTTTAATTCCGTGACCTAAGCCGCGAATGTACGTCGTAAGAAGATTTTCAATTTCTACCGCGCGGGCCCAAGACTTACCGCTGGTAGCATTTTTTGCGCTTAGCGGCGTTACCTTATGTTCTTCACAGTATTTAGGGCTACGACCTCGCGGCGGTTTCGTGACGCTATTAACACAGCCATCCGCACCGCACCGAAGCGGCACAGTATCTCCAGCGGGAAAAATGATCGGTATGTCATCCCCATCTACGAGAAAACTTTTAAGCTCGCTCACTACTTCCACCCGCGATAAAATCCATGTTCACGATTCGGTTTCTCATCCGGGGCGCTGGGAGCTTCGGGAGCGCTCCTCTCCTCCTCCTCCTCCTCTTCCCCCTCTTCTTCCCGCTCAGCTTCGAGCGCGGGGGCGGCGAGGGCAAGATCGAGCGCGAGGGCGGCAGCCTCTTCGGCTCGGGTAATCCGCTCTTCGTGGGTCGCTTTTTCAGCGGTTTCATGGGCGCTCTTGTACGCCCGCAGTTCTTCTAGCTCAGCGCTATCGCTTGATTCCGGAAGCACAACGATAACCGGGGGCGCTACTACCGCTTCTACTTCGTTACCCGTATCTACCTCTACGGTTACAGTCTCTACGGTCATTGTGTTTTCCTCTTGTCTTATTTCTGCTTTTTCGTGTGCTAGGATAAAAAAAGAAAGACCCGCTCGACCACCGGTACCTTCCCTGACAAGGGGGAAGTGGTGGGAGCGGGTCTATCAGAAGTCAGCATAGCCTAGAATTGCCGCCTGTCACGCGCAATTAATTACTAGCTCTATGTTTGCCAAATCACTAATTAACGGACAAAGGGAAAAACTACTATGTCAGAATCAATTGCTCAGCTTATCTCTGAAGCTCAAGACGCGACCGCATTCTTCACGAAAGACTCCAAAGTGGGAGACGCGATTACGGGAACAATTACCGCCGTATCTCTCCGACAGGTACGCGATTATATCACCAATAAGCCGAACTACTGGGAAGACAATACGCCGCAACAGCAAATCGTCATCGTCGTAGATAGTGACGAATTGGCAACCGGTGAAGATGATGGCCTGCGAGCTGTGTATGTGAAATGGTGGGGCGTCTGGCGTAAAGCTTTCGCTAAAGCCATTACCGCTAGCGGAGCAACGGAGCCCGAAATCGGCGGTATCCTTACAGTCACTTTTGAATCCGAAGTACCGAACAAGGATACCAAAATGGACGCAATGAAAGTCTATTCATACGCGTACACTAACCCCGCTACTGGCGTTACCAGCTAATAACCTAACGTAATAAAATAGCCCCCTTACTTTCCGGTAAGGGGGCTATTCGGTTCTCTCGACTTTGCCAAATCATAAGAACGGAAACGTAGCGGTATGCCAACTAAAAGGCGGCTGTGGGCCGAACTATCACCGACATATCAAAAACGCCTACAAGCTAAGGGTATCACAGCGGAAACTCACGCTGCCGGGGTTTCTATCAGCAAAGCCCGCGGGCAACACTCCCACGGCGAGCACGGAGGAGCTCGGGCTAAAGCGCTAAAAAAGGGGATAACTGAGTTTGTCCCCAATTATAAAAAACTTGAGCGGGCTGAACAAGAGCGTATCGGTACGGCGTATCTAACAACGTGGACGCGCGGTAAAGGGGAAATTAAAAACCCGAAGCGGAAAAAAGGTCAGCGTATACGACGTGACCGGGACGAAAATCAAGTTATTCAAGAAATGATTTGGGAGCGGTATCTAAAAGAGCGAGAGCTAGGCTCATTAGACGCGGCGTATTATAAACAGTTTAGAAGTATGTATCAGTACGGTTTCACTTCTTAGGACAAGATAAGAGGGTAGTAGTAATGGTAGGTAAAGCGTTTTCGTTAGGGCCCACGCTCTACGGTTCAGTACATAAATTAAGGCGAAGCAAAGCCGGGGTAAAATATCTTAAACAGACTGGCCAATTCAAAGAATACATGGAACTGTTTAAGCCAGACGGTAAAGAATTTATTGCATGGGACGGTGAAGCATGGGACGACACAGACGGCGAACAACGGTATATGTTATTACAATGTTCTACAGGAGCCTATATCGAAGCGCCCGAACTCAACACAGCAAGATGTTTGGAACTACTACTTAGCGAAGCGGTAAAGAACCCGGGCGTAATCCACGTTATTTACGGGGGCGGCTATGACGCTACCCAAATCTTGAAAGACTTACCGCTAGCTTCTCGGGAAGCCATGAAAGACAATAAAGAAGTGTGGTACTTCACAGACGAAACCGAAAATTCAAAACGGAATAATTATAAGATAAATTATCTTCCGCATAAATGGTTGGAAATACGCGGGTACGACTGGGAAAGTAAAACCCGTGCGTACATAAAAATTTACGACGTCATGACCTTTTTCCAAATGTCTTTTATGAAAGCGCTAGACAGTAGAGGAATTAAAATACCTCAAATTATCCGCGACGGTAAAGCAGCCAGAGGCGGCTTCTTATATAGCGAGATAGCGGACGTTATGGAATACTGTCAAATGGAATTAGAACTACTGGTAACACTCTGCAATCAACTAAGAGCCGAATTCCAAGAAGCGGGAATTAAAGTACGGCAATACCACGGGCCCGGAGCAGTCGCTACCGCCCTATTCAAAGAACATGATATACGCCCGCATATGAGACCGCCCGAACTCGAAATAGAACAAGCGGCCCAAAGAGCCTACTTCGGCGGAAGATTTGAACAATTCAAAGCAGGCCACCACGCCGGGGAAGTATATCTCTACGACATAAATTCAGCCTACCCCTACCATATTTCCGAACTCCCGAGCTTAGACGGCGCGGAATGGGAATACAGCGAAACCTTTGCAGAGGGTGAGATAGGGGTATGGAATTGTAGTTACCAAGACTACGACAAAGACTTCTACAAACCTCACCCGCTCCCGTGGCGCGGCGAAAAAGGGGAGGTAGGATTTCCAGCGAACAACGTAGACGTATGGCTCTGGCACCCCGAAGCAAAATACGCTACCACCGTAAACTACGGATACATTCTCAGAATTAAAAACGAGACTAAGCCGTTCGCATTCGTAAAAGAAATGTTTGAAAAAAGGCGAATCTGGAAAAGAGAAGGGAAAGGCGGCGAACGGGCCCTAAAACTCGGAATGAATAGCCTGTATGGAAAAATGTGTCAAAGAATCGGCGGAAACCCCGACAGGTACGAGGGACGTCCCGCATGGCACCAAATCGAATGGGCTGGAATAGTAACAAGCTCAACCCGAGCCCAACTCTGGGAAGCAATACAACTAAACCCGACAAAAATAATATCCGTAGAAACTGACTCGATATGCTCCAGCGTGCCACTCGATTTAGATATCGGGCCCGGACTCGGACAATGGGAAGAAACAAAATACGACTGGATAACATACATTCAATCAGGGATCTACTTTACCTCCACCGAAGCTACCGGAATGAAAAGTAAAACCCGCGGAATCGACGTAACCCAACTCGACCACGACGAAATGCTAGAATTCCTAGCTAGCGATCAAACTGAACCGCTACAAGTAAACAGCCGCCAATTTATCGGAATCGGCAACCCAAGAACCTACCTTTACGGACAATGGCAAGACTCAACAAAAGATGTAAAAGTAGCCGGGGATAAAAGGCGACATATCAAAGAAATGTGTCACGCCTGTAAACGAGGAGACTCTATGGCAAAGAAAACCCATAACCTCGCCGCCGCCATGCACTACGGCCTAACCCCTAGCGCAAAGCACCCGCTACCATGGCTAGACGGTATAACGGAAGCTGAGCCCGAATTTCAATACGCTGGAGACGCTATCGAAGAATTCGACAAAGCAAGAAAAACCGGGCAAACATTAGCCCAAATGATAGCAAGCGTAAAATAGAAACAAAAAAAGAAAACCCCATACCGTAAGGTATGGGGTTTTCTGTATCTAACGGGGGTTAGATTACTTCGAGTCTACCGCTCCCGGCTTAATGCTAAAACCGACAAACGGAGTAGCCGCGGTCTCACGATTCCACACCTTAATCTTGATACCCAAAGCAGTTGCCGCTTTATGAAGCTCCGAAACGATCTTAGAAGCCTTAGTACCCTCGGGAATGGCGATACCGTAAGTTTCGCTAGTACCGATAGCGGCTTTAACCTCCTCGTAAAATTCGGAGACCTTAGCAACCCGAACACGGGTACCGATAAGGGCCAACTGGGAATCGTCCAGCTTGAACGTAGCGAGCTTAGGGGCCGCGGGAGCAGTCTCTACAACCTCCGAAGCGGAAGCGGAAGCAGAAGCCGGGGCGGAAGCGGGGGAGGTCTTAGAAGTTGTTGCAGACATTTCGATTAATCCTTGTCAGTTTGGCAATAGTAGGGAGTTGTTCGGTACTTAGAGAGCGTATCACGGAACGGTAGAACCTAGTACAATAAAAATATGCCAAATCAAGATGAACCGATAACGTATGAAATTTTCAAATTTATTACGAAAGAAGAGGTAGCTCGCACCTACGGCGATATCAGCACAGCGGAAAAAGCCTGTATTTACTTATACCAAAGAAGCGGTAAACGAAGCTCATATTACTACCGTAAAGCCGGTAGCCATGTATAAAGTAACGCTAGATAACGAACTCGGATATATGGAAATTATAGGACTTTACGGGACTATAGACGAAGCCGTTAAAGTTTGGAATGAGCTATACGAAGAATACGGCGAAGTATTTTTAATAACGGTTCGTAACCCCCGCGGCGAACTAGTATGAACGAGTTGATAGAGATAGTAATAGGCGTTTACGGCTGTGTAATAGCCGGTTTATTAGTTACGGATTTAATAGTGAGGAATAAAAGAAGAAGAAAATGGGAAGAAGTCGGGAAACGGCTAGACATGCTGAAATAGTATGGTAAAGTAAGGGTACCGAGTACGACACGCCAGCTAAGGGGTAGAAAATGACAAAGGATAATAAAGGGTATTGCGGAACAACAGATTTTAAATACGGTGAAGTAGTTTACATCTATAACGCCGAAACAAATACCTCGGATTTGGAAAATCCGTATATCATTCTAGATTACGCTGTATTAAACGGAAGTAGCGTATTTTTTATTCAGTCAGTAAACGAAGCCGATATTTATCTACCAATTCTACGAAATAGAATTAAGAAAAATGTTAACTACGATAACTTCGAAATTTAAATAATGAGTGAAAAATTGTTCTTTGTCAAAGCCCAAAACAAAGATAGTAACGATAAACCGAATTTAGTAGCGTTATTTGTCAGTAAAGTTATGGCTGAATTATACGTCAGAGATATGAATAATAAAAATGTTAAATTCGTTTTTAGCGTAGAAAAATATAACGAAGAAGATTATCAAATCTAATAACCGTAAAGTTATAAACCGAGCTTAGAAGTTGGAATAGCGAAGAATCTGCTTATAACTTCGGAGAAAAGTATTTAAACGGAAGTTATAACGTTAGATACGCTCTTGGATTTGAGCTAAACGAA
>JAYVYE010000139.1:0-1666 GCA_043784545.1 Candidatus Microsaccharimonas sp. | reverse complement strand
CTCTGTGGCCGCTGCGTCTCAACGTATTGCTAATACGGGTGCTCCGGGGTCCCTAGAGATAGCTCACCAGAATACTGAACTCGCTGAACAAGCGGCTATTCGTAAGCAGACTCTGGAATACAATAATGATTATCGCCAGAGTATGCTCGGTATCAGACAGAATGCTCAACAAGCTCAAGCGTCGGCAATAGCAGATCGATATCTTCCACAGATTGGGCCGCCTCTAACAAAAGCAACAACCCCGGAAGCCTACACAAGTGCTTATCAACGATTAATTCCCCTAGCAAAACGTCTAGGGGGTGCTCCCGAGGACGTTTTTCCTGGGGTTGTTAGGCCGGAAGAGTGGCAACCTGGGATTATGCAGAATTTTGGTATGACAGCGAATAACCAACAAGTCTCTAGTGATAAGAGAGAGCAACGTTATCAGAGTCAAGTTAATGCTGGTATTAATGCTGGTGGTCGTAGTGCAGCGGCAGCTATCAGTGCTAATCGTCCTTCACCGACTACAGAGATTCAGCAGTTGACCGCCAGAATTCATAATGGTACCGCAACAGCAGAAGATCAACAACGGTGGGCTAAGATAAATGCAATGCCACGGGGCACTAGGGGACTTCCTCCCGGTCTCAATGGTGGTGGTAACACAGGTGGCGGTCTTCCTCCTCCTGCAGCTATTAGTGAACTTCAGAAGGCTGGTGGTCGTCCCGTTACCTTTTCCAATAATCAGGTATGGCGACTTGTTAATGGTCATCCACAGCGAGTAAAATGAGATGGCAGATGATGGGTGGTCAGTAGCCTCCAATTCCCCTAATAACGATTGGACCGTGAAGGGCGCTACACCCGATAATGGGTGGAGTGTTCGCACACCTGCATCTACACCTGGGGCTACGGGTCTAGGAATGCTCGGTGAGACCTGGAACGACCTCACAGGTGGTAAACCCCCACAACATGCCCCCAATGCTCTAGAACAGGGCATCATGGATGTTAGTAGTAGTCCCATTATGAAAGGTCTTCGTGGCTCCTTTATGCAGGGTGTCACGAATGGTCCCATTATGAATGGCATTCCATCCCCCATTCGTGCGGGTATGGCATTAGTCCCCGGTGGACAAAATCTCACAAAAGCTATTCCTGTTGGTGCTCTTCCCGGAGATGTTCCCGGTGTTAGAGACGTTATGGAACAATCCAACTATGGTCGTCAACCAGGGGAAACAGATCAAGCATTCCATCAGCGCTACAACGACGCCCTAACCTTATCAAGACAACAAGCTGACACTGAAGGAGCTTCGGGTCGAGTTGGTAGTTATGGGCCCAATGCCACTATGGGTCAACGTGCTCAACGATTTGGTCAACAGGTCCTAAATACCGGGGCTAGTATTGCGTCTAATCCAGAATACTTCCTTGCACCGGGGGCGGGTGGAGCTAGTGTCCTGGGGCGTGTCGCTAGAGCTGGTATGTCTAATGCGGTTATTGGTGGAACGAGTGATGCTGCGGCTCAGTTGATGGACATGGCTCAAGGTCAAAAGAAAGACTTTGACATTCAGCAGAACTTGCAAGCCACTCTTCTGGGTGGTGCATTTGGGGCGGGTCTACACACGGTTACAGAGGTGGCCCCTTTTGTTAAGGGTCTCTTCGGTACCCGAGGTGTTGATACGACTCCTCAGGCTGATCC
>JAYVYE010000138.1:0-11404 GCA_043784545.1 Candidatus Microsaccharimonas sp. | reverse complement strand
CTCTCTATTTCTCAGTAAGAATGAGCCCACAGAGCGCCCCCTCGCACGTTTTTTGCCAGAAACAATTCCAAACTACATATTACAATGCCTTCCTGCCCTATTAATGGCCTAAAGCGTTATGTTAAATGTCGTTCCTTGATTGGATGATACCAGACTAATCTTGCCTTTGTGTAGGGTTATAATCTCTTTGACAATAGCCAGACCGAGCCCGAAGCCTTCACTACTATGATCATTTTTTATTTGGTAGAAACGATCGAATAATTGAGATCGGTGCATGATATCTATGGAGCTACCTTGATTATTGATTGCTATATGTGCGTGGTTTTTGGCGAGCCGACGAACAGTGATATCGATGCTTGCTCCACCTGGCGAGTATTTTATGGCATTGAGCAGTACATTAGAGAGAGCAATGTTGATGAGCTTGCTATTAGCAATTAGAAAGATATTTTCTGGGCAGGTAATGTGAATATTGGTTGATTTTTTTTGTAACAGAGGTATACTTTTAGCCATTTCCTGTATAAGCTCAGAAAGATTAATGATTGTTGTTTCTGGGGCCTTGTTGTGCATCTCGTCTAGCTGTGCTAATAGAAGTAATTCTGTCGTTAGTTGATTCATATGGTCAACTTCTTGTTTGCTATGAGTGAGCGTACTTTTGTATTCACGTATGGTGCGTGTTTTTCGAAGTGCAAGCTCAAGCTCCCCACTAATAACCGCAAGGGGGGTACGTAGCTCATGAGACGCATTTGCGATAAATTGCTGCTGTTTGTCTTGAGATAACTTAAGAGGTCTCAGCGTACGACGTGTCAAAAAATATGCAGCAAACGGCACGCAGATGAAAGCGAGGACATCAAATACGAGTAAAGTATCACGAAACTTATTAACTGCAATTTCGGCAGCTGCATCTGCTGTATTTATTTGTTGTACGGATAGCTCGGTTTTATCATTCTGCTCAACTTGTCCTCGGACTTGTTCAACAAAATTATTACTAAATGAACGATTAATCCAAATATACATACCGCCACTCAATAAAGCCAAAACACTTAAGAATACCAAAGAATACGTCAGGGTTAGTTTACGTGTCGTTTGATTCCACATAATTAATCCTGTAACATGTAGCCTAAATTACGATATGTCTGTATGGCATCTATACTACCCCCACTGTCCCGAATCTTGTGGCGGAGATATCTGACGTAGGTTTCCAATACATTAGATAAACCACCATAATTCATATCCCATACATGCTCAAGGAGTTCATTTTTTGGTATGACACGACCACTATTTTTCATAAAATACTGTAACAGTGTATACTCTTTTGCTGTCAGCGAAAGTGGTGTTCCCAAGTAGGTTATGGCTTTGGTTGCAGGATTCAGTTCAAAACCTCCGGCGTGTAAGATAGTAGCATCGGCTTTCTTGCCTCGTCGCAGTAAGGCACGAATTCGCGCAGAGAGCTCATCAAAGGAAAAAGGCTTTACTAAATAGTCATCGGCGCCACTATCAAGGCCGGTGACACGATCGCTAAATCCGTCACGCGCCGTTACCATGATGATGGGTATATCGAGATCTTTTTTTCGAATCGTTTGACAGACTTCTATACCGTTAATTTCAGGAAGCATAATATCCAGAACTATCACATCGTAGGTATTGATTTCAAACATATCAAGTGCAGTCTGGCCATTTTGTGCGATGTCAACTACGTAACCATCCTCAATAAGTGCCCGTTTGGTCACATCTGCGAGCTGGGAATGATCTTCTACGACTAATACCTTCATATTATTAGTATACCCGAGCCTGTATGAGATGAATATGAGAGAAATTGGTGCTGAGACTCACGTTGCTCTCATGCAATGTGGCCTATTCTTAGAGTGCAGTAATGAATAAATAAGGAGGAAATATACCATGAATAAAAAATTAGGACTGCTCGCAATACCAGTTGTTGCTGGACTCGGTGTCTTAAGTGTTGCAGCACTTAGCCCGTCTGCACATGCATCGCCAGTCACAGCGCAATCTGTCACAACGTCTCAAGCTTCTCCGGAAAATGAAGCACCTGATGCCGCTGAAACTCAGGACACAACGAAGGCGGACGACCCTAATGGTCCGGACATTGAACAAATCGGCCAAAATGAAACAGCTAACTAGCCATAACTAGTACTGTGAAAAAGGGGCGCATCGTGCGCCCCTTTTTTATGTCTAATTTAGGGTATGTCGTTGCCTCTTTTGCCATAGCTGGTACAACGAATGACTCAAATAAACACCGACGATACCGATCAATAATCCTCCAATGATATCTACCGGTGAGTGAACATTTGCAATCACTCTGGCACTACCAATCACTATTGCTCCAATAAACAATGCGATTCCTAATTTACGTGAGGCAAAGAATATCGTGACTGCTAATACTGCAGCGAGAGAGGTGTGATCCGAAGGAAAGCCATTATCAGCCGCATGTTTAAAATACGGTACGACACCACTGCTGACGAATGGGCGCGGATCATAGAATAAAGCCGCACCAATTTTCATAAGTATGAGTGCAATTATAGAGCCAAGTATGCCGATGATGACTATCTTTAATTTCACGGACCTATCTTGTATTAGCCAGTACGCACCGGCGATCAAGATAAGGACGAACAAAAGATACTGTGCGATAAAAACGATGAGCGTATGCATTAGTCTTTTGTCTCCGCACCACCAGCTGCCTTTGAAAGCTGTATTTTTTGAATTACATACCCAGGAGTGCTCACCTGAACCCCAAACTCGATTACATTTGTTGACTTGTAGTAAAGGCTTGTTTTGTTTGCAGTAAAGTGACCATCACCAGTTTTATTATCAAAATAAATTACGGACGTCGCATTAGCGGCAAGCGTATAGCCAGTCAATTTTTTATAATAAGCTTCTTGTTGCTGCGTTTTCGTATCAGTCATCGTGTAGTATACTTCAAAATCTGTCAGTGGTTTATGGGTGACATTGACCAATGTGAGTTCAAGATGGTCAGACACGGCTTTACCGGTTAATGGATCGGTATTATTCTCAAGAGTTCCACTTTTTATCGTAAAGCCAGTCGTGGTAGCAGTATTCTTTATTTCGTTTGGGTACGCACCTGGAACGACATCTTGTGGGTTATTACTCACTCCTGTTTGGACTGTTGATGTGGTGCTACGCTGCCTCGCTATATATACTCCTGCGATGGCTAACCCGATGACAACTATCACTATGCTAATGATTACTAAACTTTTTTTACTCATGATATATCTCCTTATTTTTTATAAATCCAACGTACAGCAATCCAATCATACTGATTGCCACCGCACCTAGCACGATCAAGTTATCCAACCGCTCTTTTACTATGAAAGAAAGTGTTTTGCTGTTGTAAATATCTTTAATGCCTAGCACGGCGAAGCTGGCGCGTTCGAAATGTTTTGTTGGACTACTGATTTCAGTTATATTTCGAAATGTTTCATATGATGTAAAGTGAGTTAAAACTGATTTTTCGGCTGTTTTCGGAAGGTTAAGACTTGCAAAAAAACCACCAGGTACTTGATTATCGACATCCATTGTATCGCCGATTTGTGGCAAGATTAGTACAAAGCTGGCCCAAAATACTAAAGCAATCACCAACCCATTGAGGAGTGATTTGACTCTTGATGCAAGGAGCGCCGCAAGACAATAAAATATCATCAAATAAACGATAGATAGCACACCTGCGAAAATAAGCTTCAGTAACTCTGATGGGTTTAATTGAACCTGACCAAGCACGAGAATACTGAGATACGCAAAAAAACAAAAACTTATAACAATAGTAGCTATAATCGCTAAGTTACCTAACACTTTACCCGTCAAGAATTTGGTCTTTGTAATGGCTCTACTGAAAACAAGTTTTAAGACACCACTTGATCGTTCCCTTGCGATACTGGTATAGCCCAGTACTATGGCAAAGATTGCGCCAATTATTTCCAAGTATTCAATACTACTTCGTAGCATCTGAAGTGGCGAGTACTGTGGTGGGGTCAGCATGCTTGTTTGGCCACTGCTTTGTAGTTTTATGAGGGCCTGTTGATACTTACTGACATCAATACCAATCTGTATCGTAGCAACGACAATGGATACGACGATTAACACACCAAGGCATGCAATGAGCGTCACAAGAAGCTTATCGCGCCATGCATCACGATATTCTTTTTGGGCAACAACAAGTACCTGTATCACGACGAGACCTCGTCACTTGGTCGATATCGACCGGCAGCCCAGAGGGTTGTTACTGCGGCAATGATTGCCGCTCCAAAAACTGAGGCGACAAGCGCTCCGATTTGTGCAGAGGAACCCGCAAATTCCAATAGTGAGTTAGCCGCGACTCGGTAATTTTGAGCGAAAGAAAACGGCCCAATAGTTTTTTGGATTTCAGTAAAGAAGTTCTGTGTTTGGTCGATACTCGTAATTGAAACAGGGTTAAGTAGAGCTGTCGGCTCTAGTCCGGAAATAACCTGCGGGATGACGAATCCAATAATTACCCATAAAGTCACCGGCACCAATAAGGCCATCGTCTGACTTTTAGCCAGTAAGCCGCTCATAATACCAACAAGTCCGAATGTCAGCAAGTGCACCAAGGATAATCCATAAAAGAGAGCAAGGTGGAGTATCTGCGTGCTTGTTATGTGGAGTTCTGAAAATAGTGAAGAAATGATAATGGTGCCAAGGAATGATATAAAAAGAATACTAACCAGCACCAGTGTGACTGCCGTGACTTTCGATATGACAAACTGTCTTTTTGATAGTCCGCGGGTCATAACAAGGACTGACATATGCGTCAAGCGATCACGAAGTGTTGAGCGGTATCCAATAATGATCGCCAGAAGCGAACCGATAAGAAAAAAATACATGCCAATATTACGTTGAAGCGAAAGGTGTGACATATCCGCAAAAGGATTTGATGGTAGGCTGGCTCCTTGGGCCAAAAAGGGGCGACTCAGCTCGTAGGCATGGTTAATCGTATTACTTGTAGACCATCCGATAAAACTAGCCGCAATTGTCAACGCAACGAAAATTATACCAACAAGAATCACGAGTCTTTCACGAAGTAATAGTTTTATCTCCATGAACACTGTTGCCAACAGGGGTTTCATTACTATTAGACGGTGCCGCTTTCAACAGTTGTATATATATCTTCCAGTGATTCTTCACTTGGAAAACGTTTCATAGTATTGGCTAGACTATCGTTATAAATAAGCTGTCCGTGGTTCAAAACACCGATAGACGTGCATGTTTTCGCCACTTCACTCAGCAGGTGCGTGTTCATAAAAATGGTCATATTCTCATCTCGGTTGAGACGTATAATAAGATCACGAAGTTGTTTAATTCCTTCTGGGTCAAGTCCCGAAGTCGGTTCATCTAAAAATAGCAGTTTTGGTTTATGGACGATTGCTTGTGCGATACCGACGCGTTGGCGCATCCCTTTCGAAAATTCTCCGACGCGTTGATGCATATGCTTTGTGAAGTCAAGGTATTCAAACACTTCGAGGATACGTGTCTTTGGTGTTGATAGTCCCGAAAGCTTCGCCAAGTATTCTACGTTTTCATAAGCTGTCATATTGTCATAAAACCTTACATTTTCCGGTAGGTACCCAAATAGTTTTCGGGCTTGTTGACTATCTTTTTGGGTATCGTAACCAAAAATCTGTGCAGTACCCGAGGTCGGTTCTAGGAGTGTTGTTAGAATATTAACGATCGTTGTCTTGCCTGCCCCATTATGCCCTAGTAGCCCAAAGATCTCACCGCTCATAATTTCTAAATCAAGCTTTTTAAGACTTGTGTTATTTCCGTACGTTTTATATAAATGCGTTGTTTTAATAGCAATAGTAGGAGCTCTAATCATGTTGCTAGCTTAACAACTCGAACATGAGAATAACGTGAGTTGCAATTATTTAGTAGCCTTTTGTATCAGATAGTGAATTCTTTCTGCAAATAATCTAGGGCACGTAGATTGTTCAAAATAATACCAAAAAAATATTCAATGTTTTAATAAAAGTACTCAATTACCCGAAAAAAGCGTCTTGATAAACAAAAAATCCAAGGAGTGCCCCAAAGGCTAGCTGAGATGACAAGATAACGCTGGCTATGTTAATGTCAGAGTGTTGGAAGCCATAAAGAACCAGGCGGGTTCCGGCTACTCGGAAGCTGTGTTAGATTAGAATAATGGCTTTCTACAACAAAATTGGATTATTAATATTAAACGATGACGCGACAAAATTTCTTGTCTGTCAAAAATTTGCTCAAAACGTCACGGCTGACTATATTATGCCCGGCGGAAAAAATGACGAAAATGACGATTACGAATGTATTAAAAATGAAATTAAGCAGGAGCTAAATTGTGAAGTTAATTTTGATTCTTTAAAATATATTGGTAGCTATGAGGACATCGCAGCCGGAAGGCCAGATCGAACTGTAAAGATTAAGCTTTATTCAGGGAAGATTATCGGCAACCCGGCTCCGTCGACCGAAATTGAAAGATTGCACTGGATAGGTGGTGGCTCAATCAATGATAGTCGGGTCTCACCTATTGTGCGTAATTTTATAATTCCCGACCTTTTGGCGAAAGGCATATTGAAAATAGGCTAACGTGAACGACGGTCTATTTTATAGAGTAACTTTTAACAGACGCGGTCTGAACTAGTACCAATGTTTGTAAGGATAAAATTTAAGGCTTTTCTGACACTATAATTTTCGGGAATTATTTCTTAACCACCACTCTTTCATCTTTTCTTGACCGTACTCATCCTTGGTTGGTTTTGCTTCATGTCGTTTTAATGTTTATTCAAAACTTACACCCATATAGAAAACTTGTGCATTTTTACCAAAATGTCATGTCAAGTAGCATATTACCATAGACCGATGCAAATCGCATATTTAATTCATTCTTGTTGCTTATAGATCAATCTGACAAATGAGTTACCTGATTAATAGGAGTGTTGGTTGGGCCCGCCCGTGGTTCAGGTGCTTTACCTGCATGCTGATTAAAAAACTTGACAATTGTTGCTTCATCATAGGTGCCCAGGTCTAAGGTATAGTTCCATGATGCAAGTTGAATAGCGGCAATATTACCTTCTCTAGGCATAAGAATATATTTTCTCGGTACAAAACTCTTATTTGAAAACGGTGAGGCGAATAGACCCTGTAGAAGCGATGTTTTTTCAGCCGATAACGTATTTGGATTATATGCTATCACGACTCCACCGTGTTCTTCGTTGTGTAAAAATACCTCTGGAGCTATTTCTTTGGTATAGATACCCCATGCTATAGGTGAGCCTGCATCATTATAATGCGAGCCTGAACTGGGAAGGTTGGAGTTGTATGTCTCGTGAGAATCACCCGCTTTAATATGTTTTTGACCCTGGTCTTGATGTTTTACGCCAATGACTTCCTCTTTAGTCCTGGATTGATTTATAAAAATAAATGATCCGATTACTATAATTAATACTAATAGTGTTATAAAAAATGGTTTTGACATGGGTCTCCTTATGACTTACCAAGCAGGGTATTTCGTTTTTGGTTCTTGAGTGTTTGGTACTACCTGCGGAAGTTTGAGCCGCTTAAGTAGTAGTGCATTGACGGCAACAATGACACTTGATCCGGACATCGAAAGTGCAGCAATTTCAGGGCTCAGCTTGAGTCCTAGGGAACTATAGAAAACGCCGGCTGCTATTGGTAAGGCAATCGCATTGTAACCAATCGCCCATGAAAGGTTTTGATGCATCTTGCGAAGCGTACCTTTACCGATCCGTAGTGCCGTTGGAACATCTAGCGGATCAGAGCGCATCAACACGATATCGGCTGTTTCAATAGCAACGTCTGTACCGGCCCCAATCGCTATCCCAAGATCAGACTGTGCCAGGGCAGGAGCATCGTTAACACCATCACCGACCATTGCTACTCGTTTTCCTTGTTTTTGGAGTTCAGTTATTTTTGCAGATTTATCCCCAGGTAATACTTCAGCAATAACTATATCGATATTTAGCTGTGAGGCGATTCTTTCCGCAGTTGCTTTATTATCACCGGTGAGCATAACAACTTCTATTCCTGACTCGTGTAGTGCCCTCACAGCAGCAGCTGCCGTGTCTCGTACGGCATCTGCGAGGGCTATAATACCGACGGCTTTACCATCAACGGCCACAAGTACGGCTGTTCTTCCTGTCGAGGCAAGTTGTTCACGTTGGTTAGTTATTGGTGCAATATCTATCCCTTCAGCAATCATCAATCTCCTATTACCAACGAAGACTTTATGGCCATCGACAGTTGCACCAGCACCGTGACCAGGAACATTCCGGAAGGCTGTGGCTTTTAGTTGCACTGCTTTTTTGGAAATGGCATACTTCACAACGGCCCCGGCCAGTGGGTGTTCTGACTCTCTTTCAACTGCTGCAACCAATCCAAGAAGTTCCTTCTCATCGTATGAGAGGGTGATAAAATTAGTTACTTCCGGTTCCCCTTTTGTAAGAGTGCCTGTCTTGTCCATCACCACGGTGTTAATGCGAGCCGATGTTTCGAGAGCTGAAGCATTTTTAAAAAGAATGCCTCGCTTTGCCCCGAGCCCAGTTCCTACCATAATTGCTGTTGGAGTAGCGAGACCAAGCGCATCTGGGCAGGTGATGACAACCACTGTAATAGCAAAGAGAATGGCTACCTGAAAGGTTGCGCCAAATAATAGCCATGAAGCAAGAGTAAGAACTCCGCCAATAAGAGCAACGAGTACGAGCCAAAATGCAGCTCGATCAGCTAAGTGCTGGCCGGGAGCTTTGGAGCTTTGTGCCTCTTGAACCAATGCCACAATCTGCGCCAAGGCTGTATCTGCTCCTACTTTTGTAGCGCGGACTCGGAGTGTTCCTGTCGTATTTAATGTCGCTCCAATGACCGATGATCCAACCGTTTTAGAGACGGGGAGACTTTCGCCTGTCACCATAGACTCGTCTATATCAGAATCGCCCTCTTCAACAATTCCATCGGTTGGTATTTTAGATCCGGGCCGAATCATAAGCAGATCACCGGTCATGACTTCCGATGTAAGGATTTCTAACTCTTCACCTTTGCGTATAACAAATGCTTTTGACGGAGCAAGTTCTAATAAAGTCCTGACCGCATCATTTGCCCCACCACGTGCACGCATTTCAAGCCAGTGACCAAGTAAAACAAAGCTTGTTAGCACGGTGGCTGCTTCGTAAAATACTTCTCCACCACCAGTTAGTGTCACGAGTAAGCTATAGATCCAACCGGCCCCTACGCCGACTGCGACCAGTACCATCATATCGAGAGTGCGAGCTTTTAATGCGCGAAATGCACCATCAAAGAAGATCCAAGCTGAGTAAAAGATGACGGGTAAGGATAGAATGAGCGTAAAGATGTCATCACGGAGCCCAAATGGTGCTGGTACTTTGAAGCCAAGCACATCACGACCGATAGGAGACCAGAAAACAATAACGACAGATAAAATTGCCGCGACAATCAAGCGGTTCCTCATATCTCGAACCATTGAATGCATTGACATACCCGAGTGATCACCCCCGTGACCCATAGCGTCTGAAGCGCTCTTTTGAGTCGCTTGAGTTATGACTGACTTTTTTGGATGATGATGTTGTATGTGATCCATGTTAATACCTCTTTATTCGATTTTCAAGTGAGGACTGTACGACAAAAAGAGCTGGAATAAATAGCGCATTTATCATTTTTCTACGCATCTTTACTTCTTACGTTATGCATTTCATACATAGCGAGTAATTCAGTGTGGGCTTTATCATGTATCGTCTTATCTTTAGAGTTGAGCATTGGGATAATGTGCTCAGAAATATGATTATCAACCATTAACTTACTAAATGATGAGAGGGATTTTTGAATAGCTAAACTTTGAGTGAGTATATCCATACAATACACATCATTATCGACCATTTTTTGGATTCCAATAAGCTGCCCCTGAATGATTTTAATACGATGCACTGCCCGCTTATGTGTTGCCTCAATCATACATTCAGTATATACCCCCTGGGGGTATTACTCAAACTTACCAACAAATGAAAGACGGAACACTAAAAATAGCTAAAACACCAGGTTGAATGAGCTATTTTCGTTGGCACAAGGCCCAAAAGGTCTATTGTCGTCCCCTAGTGGAAGAACTTCGAACTGAGGGTTAGCCTCATCAATGATAGATAACGGCTATTTTGACGGTTAATAGTTTGTATTACATATTCATTTATAGTATAGTAAAAATAATTTTGGTTGAGCCGTCAACTTAGAGTGCGATACCCGTCCCGCTTATCGGCTCCTAAAATGGAGTTTGATAGGCAATGAGCACAATCATTGGAGAACTATGTCTGACGAATTAACAATCCTACTCGATAGCTTCACCTTCAAGCCTAACCACGAGCGCTACGTGCAGTCGTTGCAAATGGTACGCACTGGCACTTTCAGAAACAAAGAAATGCGTATGTATGAAGTTGCTTGGTACCCCTCGATCCAAGTGCGCACATCGATGAACAATCCCTACGAAATTAACGATCGGAGCAATCTCTATCCGATCGTCTGGATAACCGACAGCTACCAGTTGGCAGTGAAGGAAGGGCGCTATGCTGAGTACTATGATCGTATGGTTTTCACAACCGTCGACCAACTTAGTGAACCAGACCGTCAGTCCTTGCTTCTTGGCCTGCAGGGCAGGTTCGATGAGATTGACGCTGACTTCGAAGTGCGGCGCAAAGCCTCACTACGCCGGCAAGTCGAAAGCGCCGTTCGAGGCATTCATGCGCAACGCGCGAGTATGCCAAGTCGCGTCAAGACGCTCATCGAAGAACTGGTGAACCTGGAGCCCGATAGCCAGGATTACGTCGCAACAACGGACAAGTTACTCAAGATACTCAGCACCTGATCAAACAGCCCGCCACTATTGCAGTGGCGGGCTGTTTTACTCTTAACTTTGTTTATGCTTGTCAGCCACTAGTGGACGAGCCGCGAACTTGTGGGATTTTGCAGGTGGGTCAAGGGAAGAAAATGAAACTCCATTTGAATGCATTTCTAGAGAAAGGCCTAGTTCATGCAGCAAATCGTCATCAAGAGCGGAATTACTTTTAGACGAATTAAATCAAGTTCTTTTCTTGACCCGACCATGAATCCATAAACGTATTAATGTCAACCTTACGATTAGGTAATGCTGGCAACCCGGGATCATGTAATATTATGAAATCGTCATCATAGCCGGTAATAACAACAGCGTGACCTTCATAGCCAACTTTATTATCGAGGGCGCATGCATTTATAGTTACTCGAAGCAAATAACCGTCATTCAGACCGGCTTTAATATCTTCAAGATTTGGCTCTCTATTTTCAACAATTTGAGTAGCGACAAGCCTTTTCATTCGCTCTATTTCCTTGGGCA
>JAYVYE010000137.1:0-12958 GCA_043784545.1 Candidatus Microsaccharimonas sp. | reverse complement strand
TCTCCACGATCGCGATGATCTTCTCGGGAGGGCAGTGCAGGTAGGGCACCCCGATCCGGTCGGAAGGACTGGTGATCTGGAGCGGCTTGCGAAACGGGGCCCCCAAGTAGGTTTGCTCGCACGGCAGGGCGTCTAGCGTCGATTGACGATCAATCTTCTCGGAATTGCTTGACATTGCCAACCGATCCGATGTATGATCGATTTCCAATCGAGCGTCAGTACTGGAGGCGACAGCTATGTCAGAACGGACTAGGCAAGGTTCCCGCAGCGATACAGCAGCACAATCTCCCGTAAGTGCTGGATCGATGTATATGGCAATGACTATCGCATCGCGCGAAACCTACAGAATGCAGGGGAACGTGGTGCAGCACGTCAATCGCAGCAAGTCGGGAACCTACTACGTTAGCGACTGGTACAACTGTGACTCAACAGTAGCATCGTACGTCAACGGAAAGCGCGTACAGGACTAATCGCGAAACCGTCCACACTGGACGGTCTACCGCTTATCGCGGTACTGACGAGCGACAGTCTACGCTTACAGGATTGGAGAGTCTATCATGGCAACAGTCGCAGCAACCGCCAAGGTCACACGAACGCGCAAGCCTACAGCGTTCGCTCCGCGTATCAAGGTGACGCTGAACGTCCACAATGAAGCGACAGCGGACGTTACCACAACGTCACTTGGCGAGAGTCTAAAGGCATTCTATGAGGCGCAAGGCGCCGCCGTTCGGATCGTCTCTCGATCCCGCAAGTCTGCTAGTGGAAAGCCTAGTGCGGGGCCTGCTAATCTCATGGTGTATGTTGCGCCAGCAGGTCACACGTTCGCAGCAGTCGCAGAGCGGGGCGTCCGCCTTGATAGCGAAACTGCTAAGATGTTGCGGGCATTCGCTGAGAAGATGGGACTTGACCCGAACGATCCCGCCAGCATTACAGCAGTCGCGCGCGCACTTGTCACTAAGGCGAACGCGTAACTAAGTCAGACTCGCACGGTAGGCTAGGATTACACGATCCTAGCCTACAGCGCGTGCCAGACTGGTACGGCGATTGTAGATAGAGGGTACAGAATGGGCCATCTAGACCGCGTTGAACTAGAGTTCACCTCGGATGTACCAAGTATCGTACGAGAAGCGATCTATAATGCCATCGTGGATACCGTACGCGATGGCCCCATCACTCTATGGGCCTATGAGGCCGTCAGCCGAACGAACGGTGCCGCTAGGATCGAGATTACCGCGCATGATCGCACAACGTACGATCTGACCGATGGACAAGTGATCGAACGTCTACGTGAAACTGCGCGAACGCAGGGTATGAGCGTACAGAGTCTGCTAAGGAAACTAGCGACAGAATAGCGTCAGACTCGCACGGTAGGCTAGGATCACACGATCCTAGTCTACAGCGCGTGCCAGACTGGTACGGCGATTGTAGATAAGGGGTACAGGATGGATAAAGTCGATCGGTCATACGGTATCGTAAACCTAGGCGATGGAAGATGGGTGGCGCTAAGCGAACTAGTCACTATCATGTGGCTCACATCTAAAGAGTTGGATAATATGGATGAAGCGCCGGTAAACTGCGAGGATACTAATCATGTTCACGTGGTGGACCTAGTAGCAGAATGGTACGGATCATAATAGCGTCCGACTCGCACGGTAGGCTAGGATCACACGATCCTAGTCTACAGCGCGTGTCAGACTGACACGGCGATTGTAGATAAGGGGTCCGGTCGGATGCCAGAACTAAACGAGACGATACTAGATCGTATCAGGAAGGTGCAAGGCTACCTACGCTCCGACAATCCTAACGAGGCGGCGGTAGCAGCAGCTAAACTGTCGGAACTTCTAATCAAGTACAATATAGAACTGTCCGATATTCCGGCAGAACAGCGCGCAGCCGATCCGTTCGTCAATCGAACGTCGGATACCGAAACTAATCGACTTCCCGAATGGCGTATCACGTTGGCCGTAGCAGTTGCTAAGGCTAATCTATGCACAATCGTGATTAGCGGATCACACCTACAATGGATGGGCCGCGGATCGAACGTTGAAGTAGCACAGTATATCTACGAAACGTGTGCTACCGATCTACAGCGTATCGCGGACGGATTGTGGTATGCGCTACGCGATATGCTAAAGGACGATCCTAGCATCAAGCTTATCCACGGTAGAACTTGGAAAGCTGACTTCCTACGCGGGGCAGCCGATGGTGTACGCGCGAAACTACAGGAAGAAACAGAAAGATGGGTAGAAAGTAATCAAAGTGTATCTGCACTGATGATTACGAACTCGCGCGAACTTAGCGTCTATAAGCATTCACAGTATCCATCGCTATTGCGTCATTCTGGCGGCGGTTACAGTCGCGGTAGTAACTCTTATGGGTTAGGTGTAGAGACCGGCCGTAACATTAGCTTCAAGACTGGTGTAGGCGCCGGCGGCTCTAGCGGTACTAAGCTAATCAGGGGCTAGTATGCGAGACGATAAGATAGACGATCAGAAATGGTCGTCTATCATCGCCTATACACTAGCCTACAATGAGTGGAAGGCGGCGCTAGATAAGTATAAAGACGCATTCCATCCAGAAGTTACTAAACTGTGGGATACGCTGCTACTTAGGCAGCGAGTATATAAGAGGATGGTAAAGAAGTGACTAACTGTAGCAACTATCATGTACATCCTACAGCACTAGGCGCACGGTGCTGTAGGCCAAAGGACTATCCGCCATATCCTAAGAAAGTTAGTCCGTGGGTCAAGCGCGCACTAGCTAACACACTTCCGGTAGAATGGGGAAAGGTGTGGTAATGTACTTTACTATCGCAGGAATGAACCTGTATGTAGACTTTGTACAGGTCGGCATCCTAGCATTAGCCCTACTTATCGTTATGCTGATCGGTTATGTTGTCGGTCGTATTCATGGATACGATGCTGGCATCTACGAAGCTAACGAAGAATGGCGTAAGTACATGAATAGATACGACGCAACAATAAATGACTAGAGTACTACACACCTACTCCGACGTTAGAGTAGAGGATCAACTAGAGACTGCTACGGAAATGGTGAAGATAGGAGTACACTATCCGGTCAAGTGGCAATACTGTATCGAAGATGATGACTATTGGGCCTTCCTACTGCGTAATTGGGGATACGAGGATATTGTCATTGTCGAGCAAGATGTTGTAGCTAAGCGACATCTAGTGGACGGCTTAGTAGAGTGTCCTGAACACGTATGTACCTACCCCTATAGGCTAAAGGCTGGACAGCTATCAGTATTCGAGATTACTGACGGCGATACTATCCCGTTCATTCCACAGTTTTACGAAGTTACTCCACCGCTATATACTGACGGCTCGGGTCTAGGCTTCATAAAGATAAGTAAGGAACTACAGAAGCATATACCACTACATACCTACGATGTAGGATTGTATAAGTGGTGGTATCTAGACTCGTTCATAAGCTGGCATCTAAAGAGACTAAAGTATAAGATCCATGTACATCAGCACATGGTACAACATAATAGGAGTATCGAAGATGCATGACGAAGCTCATAGAAGGGCAGTGATTAATATTCTTCGGGAACTAGTGCTATCTCAGCGGGAGTACCAAACTGATCGCTGGATCGAAGCATTGCTAGGTGGCCGTCTTAGGTTCCATGACGCCTACCAGCAAGATACACGAACGTATGATCGATGGCGCGAACTCCATAGAACGGCTTATTGACAAACAAAAAGCCTCGCCTATCCTGTCCGACCGCAGGAGAAGCGAGGCTTTTTGCTTGTTGCTAATCTATTCGCCCGCCATAGCACCAGTTTGTACAGCGGCACCACCAACCCATATGAATGTAGCAGACTTAGAGGATACATCAGAAAAGTTAAGATCACCAAGGGCGGCTGCGGATCTAGCGGCGGAAACAGACGCAGCTACAGAGGATCGTACGATTGTATTAGGTGATGTTACAGCACCACCATCAACACTAGCGTTATTAGCGAAAGCGGATACGCCCATGAGAATCGAAGGTGATGTGATAGGCGTAACCGAGGCGGTGTTAGTAGCCGTAGAACCGGATTGAACAATCTTATTAGGAATGTTAGTATACTCTCCAACGATAATGGAAGTAGCGAGCTGTCCAGCCGCGGTTGTCATCGTAAATGTTACTGTAGTTTCACCACCAACAGCAACAATATATCCGATCCACCATCCCAGTAAGGCGCTAGCATTCGTACTTACAAGCGTCCATCCAGCCGGTCCAGACGTTGTAGATAAGGAGTTAGCAGCCGCACTGAATACAACGACTAGTAAGTTTCCTGCCGTAGCCGCAGGGAATGTAATGGTACGCGTGAAAACCGTGTTAATCTGACTAGCGGTGGTAGCGCGTAAAAACTTAATAGCCGGTGCTGCTATAACCGCTGTAGTACCGGCTGAGTTACCGATACCAGTAGCGTATAGCGTTAGAACAACTTGTGTTCCAGTAGTGTTATTAGCAGGTCCGTACGGTGGAGTCGCCGGTGCGAGTACTATCGATCCTACAGGCGGAATCAGATTAACAGTAAAGCCTGTAGTAAACGGTGGTACTAGGATACCTGTAGTACCGATCTGATACCATGTTCCTGTATAGTTATCGACCCTAACGCCTAAGATAGAGAACGCTACAATTCCGGTGGTTAATGTAGCGCCGGGTAAAGCTGTGAAAACAGCACTACGAGTATCTAGCGGTGCTATAATGACGGTACCACCGCCTAATACAGCATTAGGATCATCAGTAAAGATGAGTGTAGCACTGTAAACAATACCAGCAGGAGCAGCAACTAGCACCTGCGCTCCAAACGGAGATTGCTTCCAGGTAGCCTTAGCTTGTGTAGCGTGTTGCAAGGGGATGACTACATCGACCGTCCAAGGCGCTATATATGTATAACCATCTGGTAGATAGATGTAATAAGGTGAGTAGTTAGAGCAGATGGCGGCCATAGGATTAAAACCGACATTAGTATTAATGTCGGTTCCAACCCCAATGTTGTAGCTAAATCTAGCGTATGGCATTACTTCTTGTGTTTGAACCACCAATAAGCGCCAACAGCCACAGCGATAATCATCCAGTTTTTAGTGAGCATAGCCATTGCTTAGAATTCCTTTACTAACTACGGATGTTATTACGAATACGATCCCAATCTGGGACCGTAAATCCGTACAAGAAGAAGCCACCTACCACAGCATTAGCAGGTCCATTGATAACTAACGGATTAACATTAACGGCCGCGGCTGTCTGAATCCAAAGACTAGTAACTGGTACTGAGAATTGAAATGTAGTACCCGCTACGAATGAAATACCATCAGTTACTTTAGACATACTAAGAACGGAGAGTCCTACCGCACCCGTAGTAAAGGTGGAGTAAGCTAATAGATCATAGATTTCTACAGCCTTACCACCAACCTCAAAGACAACCTCATGAGGATTATTGTCGTTGATATTATTCTGCGTAGCACCCTGCTGGGAAGTACCCTTAACTACAGCACTACAGAGGACATCTGCATTCTGTCTACGAAGATAGAGTGCGATTTCCTCTAAGTAGTCACTTTGCTGGCTAAGCAACTGATGGATTAGATCCGACGAGCTACCTAAAGCGGCAACAGGATCGGCTACTAGAAAGTCTCTACCTAGCGTCATTTCTTACCCTTTAGCATAACGATACCACCTAATCCTAAGAATGTAACACCTACTAAGATCACAGCGATGAACATGAGCGCACCGGGAATGTCAAGATTAGGAAGTCCCGAATCCTTAGCTCTAGCGGCGGCAGTATCAACAGTGGTGTTAGATTGACTTCCAAACCAGTCGCCTACCGTTTTACCTTGCATATTCAAGGCACCGAGACTAGCCTCCGCGCCCTTTAAGCCAAATAGCTTATCCATCACTATATAGGCTTCATCGATGGTGAACTTATGCGTAGGATCGCTGTTGATACCAAGTTTCTTAAGAGAATTCTGAAAGTCCGATAGTGCGGTACTAGTACCACTAACAGTCGTTAGTGGAGTACTAGCACCACCGCTAGGAGTACCGCTAGCGCCTAAGATACCAGCATCTATGAATCCCTGACGATAGTATGGATCGCCTGTAGTGCTACCAGTGCGCCACGGAGAGTTAACGATAGCTAAGGCTTGCTGTGCAGGAGTACCACTCTTAGCAGCGTTACGAATACCAGCATATTGAGGGAATGTGTTAATCCAACGAGCAGTCTCGGTAGCCGCTTGTGTCTGTGAAGTAAACTTACCTAGGTATGTATTAGATCCTATATACTGGCCTACGGGAACACTAGATCCACGTTGGAACGTTAGACCTAATGCGTTATTATAAGCACCATTCTCACGTCCAACCCACGCAGCTAGTACCGACTTATCTAAGCCTGTAGCAGCATTGAGGGAGTTAATGAATTCAGTGTAGTTAGCTACCATTAGCTTACCTTACAGCACTTCGATTGAGGGGGATAACAGTAGGCTTAGGCGGCGGTGGTGGAGGAACTACGCCAGCCTTATGGGCTATAGTCGGAGTGACGCCACCAGCAATTTGCTGAGTAGTATAAGTACCGCCAACTACTCCCGGCTTGGAGGCTACAGTTTTAGGAGCAGCAATAGGAACAGCTTTTAAGATCGTCTGAATGATACCGATAGGCTTAGAGGCTACAGTGCGTGGTGCGTTGATAGGCACTGGCGTAGGTGCTGTTATAGGTGTAAGTGTAGGTGTAGGTGTAGGCGTAGGCGTAGGTGCTGGCGTAGGTGCTGGCCTAGAGATAATTCTAGGTGCTGCAATGGGACCGAGTAATGGAGTAACTAGTGGAGGTACTACAGGATCTGGAATAGTCGGTCCTACGGCAATTGGATCAGTAGGAGTACTAGGTGAGAATGCATACGTATTAGTGGGAGTAGTCGTACCGGAACCGGGATCGGTAGGATTAACAGAATAACCGCCAGAACCATTGCTAGCAGGGACGTTACTATGACTAGCACTAGTTAAGCCGATGATAGCATCGTTAAGTAAGCCTAACTGTCCTGTAAGATCACCAGACTGTCCACCACTAACTACACCGGGATTGCTGGAAGCGCCACCCTTACCGCCCATTAACAGTAAGGCGCCGACAATGACTACACCGCCGCCGCCAATAAGGTAGACAGGCTTAATCTTACCAGTAGCAGGATCACGAAGTTCAATAGCCATTACTTTACACCTAACTGTTGTTTAGCGGCTGCAATACCAGCAGCATCTAAAGCTTGTTGTGGCGCACCGGCATTAGGTCCATATAAACCTACGAAGGAACCCGTCTTAGCGTATTGATACTTAATCCAATCAACTAAACTCATGTTCCGGGAATCCGCGGCAGCCCTTTGACTATCCGTAATTCCACCGGGATACGAAAGTGGTCCTACAGTCTGAATACCACCGGGCGGCAGTCCAGTACGACTATTCGTATCGATACCACCAACCGTACCATGAACACGATCTAGTACTTGTCCGCCGGGACCAGCAAATAAGCCGTTACCTAATGATTGTCCATCTTGGTATACCGGGCCACCCTCAAAGTTAGGACTTGGTGTGTTATGAGGATTACTAACTCCGGTGATAGGCGTGCCAGTACCGCCCGCTGGAGTATCAGATTGCATCCCGTTGATAGCGTGTAAGGCTTGTAGCATATTCGTAATAGTAGACTGATCGGCTGCGCCAGATGGTACTAGCGTTAAGGCGGGTCCAGTATTACTAGGTGCTGCACTCTTGGATCGCATAAACAGGACCGCACCGGCACCTACGGCAACAACTCCAATAAGAATCGGAATCTTACTAGACTTAGGACTGGATGAGTTAGAAGAAGATGAGTTTCCTCCCTTGTAATAGGAAGGAGACTTAGCCCTACCCTTAGATTCAATAAGGTTAGGCATAGCTTACAAGTCCCAAGGCATTCTCGCCGGAATAGGTAAGCTAGAGAATGGACTAACGAACTTAGAGTTAGGCTGCTTAGCCCTAGTGCCCGGAGAGTCAGCAGAACCAGCTAACTGCCAGGTATTAGAGGCTGCGAACACTTGAATAGCCTGAGTGTAACCCTCTGAGTACTGTGATCTTGATGGTGTATTGCGCGGACTCATCATCATAACTTGCCTAGAATCTAAGGCAGCTCTATGTCCTTGATTGGAAGGTGCCACAAAGTTAGCTTTAGCTACTTCTGGTACGAATCCACCATAGAAACTAGCTGATCCTAAGGTTCCGTAATCGACATATGTAACAGGTTGAGCCTGTTCGGCATTAATACCACCGGCGATACCAGCGAAGTCGTTACCACGAGTACCGGGCACGCGTGGCGGAAGATTAGGTACCTGAATTGCAGGTGAGGAAATCCCACCAGCGTAGGTTAATCGTCCCGTAGGCATAGGTTAATCCCTAGCTTGCAGAGTCTTAGTAGTACCGCTAATGAACCCTTGGAGCGCCTTAAGTCCACTGGAAGTACCGGCACGATAGAACAAGACGAGATAAAGCAGAATGGCTCCACCCCAAATCATGATTAATTGACGACCCATCATTTCACCTTCGTTTTAGTAGTGAACAAAGCCTTAGTTGAGGATAGTGCATGAATCCAGTCAGTAGCACCCTTAAGGAAACTTGGCACTCCGGGACTAGTCACTAGCTTGAATGCAACGATCAATCCAGCCATTGTGAATAGAATCGTCATAATCAGCGGAGCGTTATCGCTAGCACCAGATGTGATAGGGGATGCAATGGAACGACTAACACCTAAGCGACTAGTATCAGATTGTTGCTGCTGCGATTGACGTGCAGCCCTAAAGGCTTCACGTTGTTCTAGGATTTCCTGATTGCCAGCGATCCTAGCACTATTTCGTACCGTAATAGTCTCTATTGCGGCCTTATGCTTAGCACGTTCGGTACTACGAACTTGGCGTCCGCGTTCCCTAGTGCTAGTTAAACCAGCAGCAGCCCTAGAACCGATAACGGATTCTGTAGCACGCTTCCTAGATCCGATACGAGATAGTTGTCTCTTATGAGACTCCCTAGCACGAGTTTCCCTAAGCGATCCTCTAACAACACCAAGTGCTGCAGCATCAAGTGGACTAGCCATGACGCTGATCTATAGGAAGATCGGGCTTAGCTACCTTATCTGTAGTAGGAGTCTTAAAGACGCTAATACTCTTATCGCCGTTAAAGACACCCGTAAAGTTGTGAGCGTTAACGATAATAAAGAGTCCAATAAGAAAGAGTAGAACGGCAGTACCAGTCATTTAGTTGGTCCTATATCCGTCTTAAACTTACTATTGAACCAGTCGCCGGCCGTTCCGTTAAGTAGATGAGATAACAGTATGATAGCCAAGATTAACAGAATGGCCGTCGAGAAGCTCTCTACAAACGTAGTCATAACTAACCTACTTTGGAGGTACCATCGGGATTAGTAACTGTAGAAATAGTACCATCAGGATTAGTGGCGACGCCTAGATGTCGTTCGATAACATCTACGCGCTTGTTAGCGACAATCGCCATACTAGCATAGCCGTTGGCCGCTGAGACTTGACCGTAGATACGACCAAGTGCTAATAAAGCGGCCGCGTCAATGAACGTTAAATCTACAGTAGGCTCAAAGATATGACTTAGAACAGCGGTAACTACAAGGAACGCTGTAATCAAGGACGTAACTAGATCCGAGTACTTACCGAATGAAGTCGTCAACGCCGACCAACCTTAATGCCAGTCTTAGCGATGTTCTTAAAGCCGATGTCGAACGCTCCGTAGACGTAGCCACTCCAAATGAGTCCTAAGGCTAAGAGCCAGAGAAGTGGATTATTACCAATAAGAGGGAGTTTCGGAAGCGCAGCACTAGGGACATCACCGGAGACTCCGATATGAGTCTCCGGCATGATCGCCATTCCGCCGGGAAGGGCTTGTGTCCAAGTACTGAACCCGTAAGCGCCATTTGCGGTCTGTGGGTCCATTATTGTACCTTATGCTAACTTAAGACTTAGGCGAACAGAGTTTCCTGAACGAAGTGGACGTAGCTACCACCAGTCGGAGCAGCCGCGTAGATAGTACGAAGCCGAAGGTTAGTAACACCTTCCAACAGCACAAGATCGCGCGCGGGATTATCCGCAACGAAGTCTAAGCAGTACTGTCCATCAGGAAATGCCACTCGATAGTCACGGTTGTTACGAACACGCTGGAAGTTCATAGGAAGGAAGCTGTACGGATTCTGATTAGAACCGTAGATAAGCTTTGTTTCAGTATAGGTAGCCGTAGCAACGAAAGCTGGAGCCGCTGCAACCGACAGGTTAACAGTGTAGAAGAACAATCGCTCTAACTGACCGTTAATGCGAAAAAGCTGCGTATCCAGAGTAGTCTGGGAAGCAACAGCGTTATCGTTACTAACAAGACCGTGCAGTACGGTAAGGTCAGGGATAACAAGCGTATCAGGATTCTGTGGGCTGTAAGGAACCTCGAAGATTTCTTCCTCGATATAAAGAGTACCAGTAACAGCGATAGTACCGGCAGTAACGTTAAACATATCAGCAGTAGGACGAGTGCTGAGCTTAAGCACTAAGTTAGTAGCTTCTGACTGCGCGTACAGCGCGCCGACTAACGTTGTGTCATCCATCGCAATAGGGATCTTGTAAGCTAAGGTGATCGGAACAGCGGCAGCCGCAATGAACGGAGAAGCACCAACAGCGGGGAAGGTTGAAACACTATCAACATAGGCTCGGTTGGCCGCACGGAGCCGGAGTGTAAGATCCCATCCGTCGCAGCTAATAAAGTTGTTCTGACCATTACCGCTGATCTGAACGCTGATAAGGTTCCAAGGATAGTGAGCCGTTGGAGCAACGGTAACAGTAGTACCAGTAGTGGTAATGGTACCAACAAACAGAACGTTAATAGAGCCGACAATACCAACCTGTAAGAGTTGCGTATTGACGTAGTTGCCCGGAGTAGGGAGCGCAAGGTTAATAGGATCGAAGATAACGCGGGCGGTAAGCTGATTGAACAGACCGGGATTGATCTGATACTTAGTCAGCGGAAGATTACGGAGTGCGATTGCGCCAGTGCCTGTGGGCATTTAATGTATCCTCTATTTTAACTATGCTTAAATGACTTCCGCGAACTTCTGTAGTCCGGGAATGTTAGACTTAGCAGCTACGGCCTTAAAGACGTAGATACCAATGATCGCAGCGACGACGACCATAATCCAGAATGTAAGCTTATTCACTATGTATCCTTATGGTGAGATAAGATAAACTAGTAGTCCAGTCTTGGCGATCCTATCTCCCTTCACTAATGCCAAGATAGAAACAACGATGACAACTACCAACAAAGCGTCAACAAGCCATTCATAAGTCTTAAGCTTCTCATTGAGAGGTTTATACCACGGTGGTGTAGGAAGGTTCATAGCTGGGGCTGCCTGTATACAGTCATACTTGTTAGACGAAGGTAATCTAACAGCGAATCCCAATCGGGACGTTTACGAGCCTTAATGAACACACCCGGCATTTCAGGATCATCACGAGCATCCAGAATATCCCAACTAGACCAAATAGCCCTTATATCATCTAAGCTAAATCGCCACCAATCTTCTGGATATGGATGCCAAGGGAATCCCGGTGATCTAGTGCTAATGATGTGAAGTCCACCGGGCTTAGTCACTTCCATCATGTTCCAAACAGCATCATGCCAGTGCTCGCAATGCTCTAGCATTTCAGTAGATATGACTACATCGAAGGATGCTGGTCCGTAGACGTTAACTAGATGTTCAGCCTTACCGATAACATCGACATCAGGCCCACTTAACTGATCTACACCTGTATAGGTACTTGGATTCAAGCTCTCGATATACGGCCTAAACGATCCGTTAACGTTATAGGAGCCAACTTCTAGGACATCCCTATTGACTATATCAGATTCTGATACTACTTCTGAACACCAGTCCAAGATGGATTGAATCATATCAGACTCTCTCCATCCGGCTTAATGATCTTAGGTTCC
Organism: Candidatus Microsaccharimonas sp.; assembly: GCA_043784545.1. Taxonomy (GTDB): domain Bacteria; phylum Patescibacteriota; class Saccharimonadia; order Saccharimonadales; family Saccharimonadaceae; genus Microsaccharimonas. The sequence goes on along the minus strand of JAYVYE010000137.1, from coordinate 951 downwards.
TTATTAGTAGGTGTAAGGATCTTCATAACTATCTCCGCAGGAACCGCCGGTACTTGATAGAGACTACGATAAGCTACATCGTAGAATAGGTACTCATGTTCCCCTAAGCCTCGGATATGGTCATCGAATTCCTCTGGCGTCATCCCAATATAGCGCGCTACTCTGATCCTATCATCAAAATCGACCAAGGGGAATGTAATGAGGTACTGTGCTTGTGTGACAATAGACTTACTAATGTCAGCGGGTCGTGGAGTACATGATAGATGACCCACGAAAGCCTTTCGCCCTTGTAATAGAATCTTACGCAATCCAAACGCAGTTCTATGGGCTGTAGAGATTTCGTTAGCTTCGTCAAGCCAAACCCAACATACACCATGATAGAAGATGTTAAGATAGAGAGCATTAATCTGTTCCTCTAGATCAACGTCGATATCCGGTACGAAGCGTAGATTGTACGCCTTATCCCATGGAATCTCGTTAGGATCGTAGAAGGTTAATGCGGTAGGCTCTATAACGGAGTCCGTAATATCAATGATGAGCTTCCACCACTTAGTAGGAAGCGATCTATACATGACTTGCGCTAAGATAGACTTACCAGTACCAGTACCACCAAATACGGCGATCCTATCGTTAAGTCTGATTTCCGGTAGTATCTGTTCCGACTCTAAAGTAGGTTGTGTAGATGTCCCGCGCGCTTGCGTCATCGCTAGTATCGTCACCTTCCTGTAGCATACGCAAGACTTCCCTACCAGTAGTTAGCAGTTCGTTAGGATCTATAGTATCAAAACTAAATGTCGAAGGGAGTACTCCCGCCCCTTGAAGCATTCGGAACGCTGACTTCAATGCTAGGGACTTCATTCGATCGTTGTTCGTTATCTGCGCTTGGCATACTAGAAACGCGTTGCGTAGCTGTTGTGTTAATAGGACGCGCTTCTCTAAGCTCTTGCTTTC
>JAYVYE010000136.1:0-3158 GCA_043784545.1 Candidatus Microsaccharimonas sp. | reverse complement strand
GAATTATTAAAGAAGAGAGAAATGTATGAAAGACAATAAATTCGGTAAATTTATAGCAAAATTTGTTAAAAAAAATATTACGAAGAAAACACTCCTATATGCTTTCTTAGTGTTCCTATTTATCTCAACAATGATTATTTATGTAAATAATAAAGATTCGGGACTAGCACAAAACTTTCTAGCGGGTAGTATAGAGGTACTGATAACCGTACTTGTTATAGAAAGGTTAATAGACATATCTAGGAATGAATCTAGGAATAAGAAGTACCTAATGATTAATAGCGAATTGATGGATGGTTTGAAGTTGACTTGTGACAAATTAGTCATAGACTTTGGAGATATAGTAAACCACGAATTCGAAAAAAAAGAGAGAACGATAGAAATATTCGAATATAAAAACCAAGAAATTGCTGGCGTAGCTAATAAAATACTAAATGGTAATGGATTTAAAGATGTGGTTCAACAGTTCATGCACGATGAAGAATTTGCGGTTGAGTGGTCAAATATTAATGATGATAAACTAGCAAAAAACTTAGGAGAAATTTTGAAAAAATTAGAAAAAACTAAACCATATCTGAATCCAGATATAACTAAAAGAATCAATAAGTCGGGAATTACTTTGAATGTACATAGATTGGCTATAGATGAGACGAAAAAACTGATCGATGTTGCAAAAAACAGCGGTAATAAAGATATATATAAGTTTATGAAGAATAATATTTGGGACGGTTTAGTAAGGGGGGCAATCGGCGTTGAAGATCAAAGTCTTGAGTATGTATGCAGAAGCTACCTCGACACTTTAATTTATATACACAAACAATGCGAAGATGGCAAAATACATTACGAGATAAGCTAATGTGATATAAGATAAGTTCGAAGCTCGTCCACTAGGGGCTGCCAAGCAAAGTGACTTTATCAATATCCATCCACTTATTAAAGTTAGTTTTTATAGACAGTTACTATCGTTCTTGAAAGAATATGGTACCAGCAGCAATCATGCTCTCTGCGATAAACAAGGATAGCAGTTCTGTTTTGCCATCAAGATCGGCAATTTCTAGGTACTTGTAATAGGCGTGCTTTCGTTCCTTGAGAATAAGTGGTGGCACGAGACCGCTCTGAAGAGCTTGGATAAACATGATCAAGCGACCAGTTCTTCCGTTACCGTCAGAAAACGGATGAATTCGCTCAAATCGGGCATGAAGGCTTGCTATGTTGTCGATAATATCACTAAAAGGTTTGTTAAGATCACCGATAAGCTCTTCTATATATGCATCAACTTTCGAATGACCAATCAGCTTAATCGGACTTCCCTGAATGCGAACGTCGTGATTACGGAAATTACCTGCGTTAGAAATAAGTGTATTCATAAGGCGTAGGTGTGTACTCAGAATCAGTTCTTTCGTCCACATAAAGTCTTTCCCCTCCGCAGCTAATTCATCGAGTAGATAAAAGAGTGCTGTGCGGTGGTTGCGGGCTTCGGTCTGCTCTTTAGCCGTTTTATTTGTAAGGACTTTATTATCATCCTCGAGCACTTCTTTGACGTCAGAGAGTGTCATGGTGCTTCCTTCGATAGTGTTTGTATGATACGTCAGATAAAGAGTTACTTTTTCCAGAAGTTGTTCGCTGGTGATAATCTCTTTTAAATTAGTTTTTTGAGATAAAGCCTGTTGTTTTGCCTTCTCAAGCATAGCTTGATCGAAACTAGTGTGTCCAACAATTGAAAGATAAGTTTCATCTATTTTATGTAAGGCTTTTGCGCGTGGACTCGCTTTTCCGTTAACCCACCCGTTAAGAGTTGAGAAGGTTACGCCTAAATAGTGGGCAAGTTGTTCTTGTGTCCATTGAGCGTTTGTTAGAATATCTTGGAGTTTGTCTTGAACGCTTTTATTCATAATACTTATAGTTTACTAAAACTATATATAGTTTGTCAATAGCCTATATAGTTATGAGTAAGGCTCATAGATAGTATCTATTTCTTCAACATCGAAGTTTAGTTCATCCCCAAAAGTTTGATTCACGTACTCTCCGCCCTGCCAATAGACCTTTTGGGCCTTGTGCCAACGTAAATAGCTCATTCACCCCTGGTGTTTGAGCTATTTTAGTGTTCCATCTTTTACCTCGCGATACGTATATGGTTAGAAAAGCGTTAATTTATGTCGAAATCAACGTAAATTAACGCTTAATAAACAATTTTACGTTAATTTAATATCTATGTCCTTATAGCAAGCTCTATAAAGTTCCACCATTTTATTGCTCATATTGAGCTATAAATCAGTTGCACAGCTATAGCCCATACGACAAAAACGGTAAAAAATATCAAAAATATGCTAAAATTGTCGTATGGTGATAAACAAAAGCAGTTCATATGTACTTATCCATATACTAAATGGATGTAATACAGCTGCTTCGATAGCAAAAGAAATGACCGATGTTGACATTCGGTCTATTCAACGTTCACTTGTGAGACTTGTTGACCTAGACCTCATTAAAAGGAATGGTGGCACGAATAATCCGAGCTATAGTGTCGTATATGAAAACCTGGTTATTGCCCCTATCGCTGACAAGTTTGTAGAAGATGAAGCACGACCTGATATCACACTAAACTTTAATCTTATTGCCTGGCTCAAAGCTATCCCTGAAGCTGAGCTGGAATCCATCCTCGGATATGATAAAGAATCATTGAAGGCTACGATGATAAATAGGAAGATGACAGCCAAAGAGCTTGAGTATCTTACGATTGAGCTTTCCTGGAAATCATCGGCATTAGAGGGTAACACGTATACGCTCATGGATACCCAACTTCTTCTAGTAGAAGGTATAAAAGCAAAAAATCGTACAGAATTTGAAACTCAAATGGTACTCAACCACAAGAACGCTCTCTCGTTTATTATAGAAAATGAGGATCTATTTAAAAACGAAATTAAATTCAGTACTGTCGAGAAGCTTCACCGGATTATTAGTAATAACTTGGGTATAGAAAGTGGTGTTCGGAAGAGAGTTATAAGAATCAGTGCAAGTAACTATGTGCCCATTACTAATCCGCATCAATTACGAGAATGTGCAGAAGAGATACTGACTATTATTAGCGCCATAAAAAATCCCACCCTAAAGGCACTTTTAGCACTCGCTCTTATGCCATACCTACAGACATTTGAAGA
>JAYVYE010000135.1:0-7696 GCA_043784545.1 Candidatus Microsaccharimonas sp. | reverse complement strand
AGAAGCCATCGAAAAAATTCTTCATGGAACTGGTGAAGAGAAATACCGAGTATCAATTGGTGAAGGTAGAGCCTACGATGCAGCTTACGAAGGTGTTATTCCTAACTTGGAGCGTCGTTACAAAGAGACTGATAGTGATTTCATGCGTAAAGACATCGAACGATTTATGCGCGAACGCCAGTGTACTGCCTGTAAAGGCGCTCGCCTTAAACCAGTTGTGCTTGCTGTGACTATACACGATTTCAATATTATGGACTTTGTCGGTCTGGGTGTTGATGCTGCTCTTGATATGTTCCAAAATAAATTAAAATTGAATGATCAAGAACAATTTATTGCTGAACAAATTATGAAAGAGATAACTTCTCGTTTGGGCTTTATGAATAATGTTGGTCTTAACTACCTTGAATTATCCCGCGCAGCTAATACGCTGTCTGGTGGTGAGGCGCAGCGTATTCGATTGGCAACTCAAATCGGCTCTGGACTGCAAGGTGTCTTATACGTTTTAGACGAACCTTCAATCGGACTACACCAACGAGACAATGATCGTTTAATCGCAACGTTAAAACACCTACGTGACCTTGGAAATACTGTTTTAGTCGTTGAACACGATGAAGATACAATTCGCCAAGCCGATTACTTACTTGATATTGGTCCAGGAGCAGGTGTGGCTGGTGGGCACGTTGTAGCCGCTGGAACGCCGGCCGAAGTGGCTCAAAACAAAGACAGCATTACCGGACGATACTTGAGTGGTGCTGAAAAAATTGATGTTCCTAAAAAACGACGCAAGATCGAAAAAGATCGTGCGCTCGTGATTCGAGGTGCCCGAGAAAATAACTTGAAAAACATTGATGTGGCATTACCACTTGGTGTGCTTATAGTTGTCAGCGGTGTTAGTGGATCGGGTAAATCAACGTTAGTAAACGATATTCTTGCCAAAGAGTTATTGGCTCGCTTGCACCGTGCTCACGCTGTTCCTGGTACACACGATGCAATCGACGGCACTGAACTACTTGATAAAGTAATTGTTATTGACCAATCTGCAATTGGTCGAACACCACGCTCCAATCCAGCAACCTATACCGGCGTCTTTACCCCAATTCGTGAACTTTTCGCGAGTACAACCGAAGCTAACATACGTGGTTACAAAGCCGGCCGGTTTAGCTTCAACGTCAGGGGGGGTCGCTGTGAAAATTGTCAGGGTGACGGCATGATTAAGATTGAAATGCATTTTTTGCCTGATGTTTATGTGACATGCGATGTTTGTAAGGGCAAGCGCTATAATCGCGAAGCACTTGAAATCAAATACAAAGACGCAACGATTAGCGACGTCCTTGCTATGACCGTAGAACAAGGTGCAAAATTCTTTGAAAATATACCAACGATTGCACGTAAACTCAACACTTTAGTTGAAGTTGGTCTGGGATATATCAAACTTGGACAACCAGCTACAACATTTTCTGGTGGTGAAGCGCAGCGTATTAAATTAGCCTCAGAACTTTCGCGTCGCTCAACTGGTAAAACAATGTACATCTTAGACGAGCCAACAACTGGCTTGCACAGTGCCGATGTCAAGCGACTACTTGTAATTCTTCAAAAGCTCGTAGAGGGTGGTAATAGTATGGTGGTGATTGAACATAACCTCGATGTTATTAAAACAGCCGATCACGTGATCGATATGGGACCTGAAGGTGGACTTGGTGGCGGTATGGTGGTCGCTTCTGGTACGCCAGAAGATATCATTAAAGTCCCAACTTCATTCACTGGCCAATATCTCAAAGCTTTGCTTTAGAAGTTTTTAATCTTGGGACAATATAATAATATTGTAGTCGGCGAGCACCAGACTTATTTGATTATTAGCATCAGTAGTGACGGTCGTAACTTTTGTTTCGTTAAAATCTGAACTATAGCCTTTCCAGCTGCTGTTAAAACGAACCCGCCAGGTACCTGAAATAGGAAAAGTCAACGTATAGGTTTTAAATCTCTGGTCACTAAAGTGAGCAATCACAATTACATCGTCATTAACGCCACCATTGAGCCACCTATGATACGCAATGACTTTATTTTCAGTGTCTTGGTGGAAGACATCAATCGAAGACCCAGTCAGGCCTGTAACATTATTATATATATTTAAACGCAAGCTAATCAGGTGTTGATGAGCCAAAACGATACCAGCAAATTGCTTTGTCTTTTCCCAATCTAACATTTGCCAATCGTTAAAGCTGCCTTCTTGCATAAACTCTCCTCCTTGGAGGAGCATTGGAATACCAGGGGCGGTAAGCATAATGGCGTTTGCTAGTAGTCCGAATTGTCGAGCAAAAACACTGCCGGAATTACCCGGTGTGGCGGCTTCATTAATACGGACTGAGCCATTAGCGGCGGTGTCATGTGAGTCGCTAAAAATAACTTTTTGAAAGCCTTGGCCGTTATATTCATGCTGCAACTCTTTAACCAAACTATCGCCGTATTGGCTTTGCTCAAGGTCAAACATAGCCCGAATGGTATGAGGAAAAGAAAGTCCCCATTGTGCATCAAAGCCAGCGCCACCTTGAGAAACTGGCTGGGTAATGGCATCATTTACAGAACTATCCTCGGCTACCATCATTGAATCAGGATTGATTTTATGGGCGAGACTCGACATTTCTTGCAACAGTGACCAAGCATCGGCAATTTCATTACTGCTGTCGCCTTCAGGGCCTTTGGTATTACGCATATAAATGGTCGAATCAACCCGTAGACCAGTTATGTGATATTCAGTTAACCACATAGTAATGTTATCAAGAATGAATTGTCGAACCTCAGGCCGTCCGTAATCGGGCCGTCCACCCCACGGGGTATCTCCACGCTCGTCATTATAAAAATAAATACCACCACGTTCGTTTTCACTCCAGCCATCAAATTGCCATAAATCTGTCTCGGGATAAAAGTGATTGTAGACAACATCCAAGATGACACCAATGCCACGTTTATGACAGGCTTTTACAAAATCGAGTAGTCCGCGTCGACCACCGTACGAATTTTCAACCGAATAAATATAGTTTGGTGCATAGCCCCACCCATTGCTAGCCGCCATGCTGGTGACAGGCATGAGTTCTATGATATTAATACCCAAGTTTTGAAGATAATCTAGTTTTTCAATTGCTGTATAAAAGGTACCGGCCGTGGCAGCGTCGGGACGATTAAATGTACCAATATGTAACTCGTACATGATTTGTTTTTCTTTGGGTATAATCGGTTGCGTTGCCCCCTCCCAATCAAAGTCGGGATCGATAATCACAGATGCGCCATTATCAGAAACAGTTAGTTGACGGGCACGGGGATCGTTGCGCTCGAGAATATCACCACCGGGTGTCGTAAGGCGGTATTTGTATGATTGTCCTGGTTGGGCATTTTCAACTGTGCCAAACCAGTATCCATTTTTTTCACTAGTCAGTGGATTTTCTGCCCAGCTAAATTCTCCACCAACCAGTACGCTGGCATTAGTGGCAAACGGTGCCCACACACGAAAGCTAGCACCATTACTGACCAGACGTGAACCAAGAAAATGCATAGCTTGATGCCCCATAGCTACAAATTAGTATGAAACCACAAGCAGTTTCTGGCAAGCCTTTTAAAAATATTAAAAAATTATTTTTTTGAACCGAATAGTGTGGCGAATTGCTTTTTTGTCTCACGTACAAATGCATCGCGATTCTTTTTGTCCTTGAAAATGTGAATTGCTGGTGGCAAAACAGAAATGAGAATGATCGCTGCAACAATTGGAAGGATGACTTTGTCGATATCAATACCCGCCATGCGAAACCAACTGCCGAGAAAATAACCTGCGCCGGTCACACCAGCTGTCCACACAAAAGCACCAATTAGGTTGAATGCAACAAAACGACGATAAGGCATTTTACTAGCACCGGCAACGATTGGAGCAAATGTTCGTACAATTGGGATGAACCTAGCGAGAACAATCGTTGCGGCACCATGTTTTTCGTAAAATTCTTGGGCACGGACAATGTAATCCTGTTTAAAAAGTCGGGCATCCGGCTTACTGAAAACACGTGGACCGGCTCGTCGTCCGAATGTGTAGCCAACGCTATCACCAAGTGCGGCAGCAACGAAGAGCACTAGAATCGCAATGAAAATATTGACGTTTAAAACACCAGTAAATATTAAAAATCCAGCTGTAAATAAAAGGCTATCACCAGGTAAGAAGAAGCCAATCAAAAGGCCTGATTCTGCGAAAATCACAAGCGCAACTCCCAAAATACTGACAGTCTGAATAAATGTAACAAGGTCAACTCCGGGTATCATTGATCTTATTCTACCATTAAAAATGCTATAATAAACAAGTCACAAAAATATTTCCGTAAAGGTATCCAGAATACACATTCGAAAAGGAGAGATATGGGAGATAAAATTACCCTAAGCCTGGACCTGCGTACTTTGCAGGGAAAAAAGGTTAAACAACTACGTAAAGAAGGACTCGTTCCAGCAGTCGTTTACGGCGCAGGACTTGATCCAATCAACGTTCAGGCAGCTATGAACGTGATGGATAAAGTAATCCGTGATGCCGGTAAGCACACACCAGTGCACCTCACAATCGGAACAAAAAAAGAAATAGCTATGATTAAAGACGTTGAGTCTGACCCAGTTAAGGGTTTGACGCGTCACGTATCATTCCATGCAGTAAATCAAAATGAGCCCGTTACAGCTGAAGTACCTATCCGTCTTATCGGCCAAGGCGAAAGCGAAGCTGAGAAAGCCGGACTTATTGTTTTGCAGGCAGTTGATCGTATTGAAGTACGTGCCTTGCCGCTCAATCTTCCGGAAGCTTTAGAAGTATCTATTGCCAACCTAAAATCAGCTGGCGAACAACTGACACTTGGTGATATTACATTACCAAAAGACGTTACTTTCGTTGAACACATTTCGGGACACGAAGAAGAAGACGATGAAACTCCGAAACTAACCGATTTGGTTATTGCCAGCGTATACGAACCAGCAGCACTTGAAGCAGCAAATGATGCTGCAGCTGGTGACGCTACTATCGACGATGAAGTCGAAGCGGACAATGGTTCAGATACTAATCAAACATCTCAGGTTGAAGAAACTAAACCTGGTGGAAAAGGTCAAGCTGAACCAAAACAATCGAACGTTGAAGCAAACAAATAATCGTTTGTTAAGACTATTCGTAAAAATAACTCCGCAGTACAGCGGAGTTATTTTTACGAAAAAACATTATTCTTCGATAAAACCACCTGATTGGTGTGCCCATAGTTTTGCATACATTCCATTTTTTTTGATAAGTTCGCTGTGCGTTCCGTCTTCAATAATCTGGCCTTTGCCAAGAACAATGATACGGTCGAGCTTGGCAATTGTAGAAAGTCGGTGGGCGATAACAATGCTGGTGCGCCCTGCCATCAATGTTGTCAGCGAGTCTTGAATGAGCTTTTCGCTGTGGCTGTCCAGCGCCGAAGTTGCTTCATCGAGCACGATGATCGGGGCATCTTTCAATAGTGCTCGAGCAATAGCAACGCGTTGTCGTTGTCCACCCGAAAGCTTGACACCACGTTCGCCTACAAGTGTTTCGAACCCATGAGGCAGCTTTTCGATGAACTCGAGTGAGTGTGAAAGTGAGGCTGCCTGCTTGACGTCTTCAAAAGTCGCTTTTGTTTTTCCGTAGGCAATATTTTCATGTAGTGTACGGTGGAACAATAAAGGCTCTTGTGGAACATATGCAATGGATTGGTGTAAGTCGCTTTGACTGACGCCATCAATTGGTTGGCCGTCAATCAAGACGTGACCTTTTTCTACATCACTAAAACGAAGTAATAATCGAGTCAGACTCGTTTTTCCCGAGCCAGATTCACCAACGAGACCAACTTTTTCACCGGCTTTAATATGGAGACTAAAATTGTCAAACAAGGCTTCGTTATTTTCGTCATGGGTAAAGGTGATGCTATCGAATGTAATAGCGCCGTTTGTAACTTTTAACTTTTGAGGATTCTTCGCATCAACCAATGTACTTCTTTCATCAAGTGTCGCAATCATTGGTCCGGCGTCACCCATGATTCGAATGTATGAACGAGTGGTATTCCCAACAGCCCAAAGCTGTGACACGACGTTAAGTGTGTAGCTAATGATAAGGTAAACAACACCGATACTTGCCAAGTGATACTGGGTAGCCAGGATAGCAGCCGTAAACGCAGCCGTATTCATAATAACCATCAGGACGCCGAACGATCCAGTAATTAGTAATACGCTCTTCATTTCTTTTAAGTTTGCCTGGCGCCATTCAGCAACTTTTTTCTTGTATTCACGAAGTTCATTTCGTTCACCAGCAAAAGCTTTTACAGCTGATATATTTGAAATAACATCAGCAAAGAATCCGGTGTTAGCGCTTGATTTCTCGGCAACATTTCGGCTAATGGGGGCAATTGAGCTTTGAGCTTTGATAATAACAATGATGACAATAAGTGACAAAACCGCAAGTGCAAGGGCGTACTGCCAGAGTAAAAAACTCAGTGCGATACAGACCGATAAAAGTGTCGTCACAATCGGAACAGCGGTAAAAATTAGAGTGTCCCAAAAACGTTCAATTGATCCGTTTAGCTTGTTGTTATCCGATACAATACCACCACTCATCTTGTTTGAATGATAGGTAATACTTTTTTCGGTCAAGTTTTCCATTACTTTGAGCGCAACATGTGCTTGCATACGACTTTCAGCCAAGAACGCAAAAGCAATCGATACACGAATAGCAACAACATCGCCCGCAATCAAAATAAGTCCGTAGCCAATTAATAAACTAATGCTTGCTGACAGTGTGGCTGTACCATCTACGATATGTGTTAAAAGTTGCGATACAAAAATAGGCGCAATCGTCGTAGTGAGAATTGCAAAAACAATTTGTGACACGACCATAAAACTTGTCATGAAAGGTGCAATACTCCAAAGATTGAGCATAAATTTTACGACACGTTTTGAGGAATGTTTTTCAGGCATAATGACTCCGAATAATTAGTGGGTAGGCTACAACAAGGACGTCTTTGATATCTGGAATGATTTTATAGACAATGAGTAGCAACGCTCTTGCCTCCACTATAACACCAGTAATCGTGGTATAATACTGATTGTGCAAAAAATCTTACTCTATTACAAGTTTACCCCAATCAAGGATCCGGCCGCTATTCGGCTTTGGCAAAAAACGTTGACCGAGAGTTTAAATCTTCGGGGCCGTATTATTATCTCTCCTCACGGTTTAAACGGAACAGTTGGTGGTGAGTTGGATGATCTAAAGATCTACATTAAAACTACCAAACAGCTGGACGGGTTTAAGGATATTATTTTTAAATGGAGTGACGGCAGTCGTGAAGATTTTCCCCGCATGAGCATCAAGGTTCGTCCTGAAATTGTCGCTTTCGATGCAGCCAATGAACTTCGGGTTGATGAGGACGGCGTCGTCGGCGGTGGTACACACCTAAGGCCGAGAGAAGTGAACGCGTTGGTAGCCGAACGCGATGACGTTATTTTTTTTGACGGCCGTAACGCCCATGAAGCGGCCATCGGAAAATTTAAAAATGCCGTCGTACCTAACACACACACCAGCCGAGATTTTATCGCTGAACTTGAGAGTGGCAAATATGATGACTTAAAAGATAAACCGATCGTTACCTACTGCACGGGCGGTGTTCGTTGTGAAATTCTT
>JAYVYE010000134.1:0-1626 GCA_043784545.1 Candidatus Microsaccharimonas sp. | reverse complement strand
GAATCGGTTTACAATTTACAATATCGATATCCCGATGAGATAGTTTTCATTTTTGGTTCTAAAGCCGGGGTTGCCCTTTTTTCAAAAAACGTTTCCGATTTAGAAGAGCTAAAACTTTTATGCCGTAGAAAATTAAAGAAAACCCTTACACCAAATCAGCAAAAGAAAAGTTTTATAATCAACGCAGAGGTAAAGCAACTATACGATTACATTAATATTCAATATTCTATTGCGAAAACGAGCTGCTTATGTGGATAACTTCAACATATCTTGCAACTCTATTACGTGTATCGATTCGTACCGTACAATACATGGTTAAAAAATTACCCATTCCTCATACGTCGACTTCCAACGGTTTCATTTTTGATCTCGACTCGTTAGCGTTTCGCGATTTTTTTCTTTCTGTAAAAATGGTTATTCAAAATAAATCATTAAAAGCTATTTATTCCACAACCGACATTGCGCGATTATTGAATGTATGTCGCAAGGTTGCGATTAAAATATTAAACAATTTAAATATAAAGATTTATTACAACGGACCTAGACGGTACATACTTTTGATCGATCTACAGCGCATAAGAGCGCAATCGGTGGCCAAAAAAGCATAATAATGTGAATAACAATAATAATAATGCAAATAAAGATTATTTAAAAGTAGTCGAGTCGATTCCAAAAACGGGTGGCCGTGATAATTCCATGCCATTGGATGAGAAAGGAAAATTTCTAAAAAAAGTGAATCCAGAATGGATACCGGACATTCTCGCAATGATTGCCGATCCATCAAATGATTACAACAAGGTATTAAAACTTATAAAAGAGAAATATAAAATATCGCTTACAAAAGCAACGTTATCCACGATGGTAAAAGACGCGCGCGCCGAACGCGCACAAGCGGCCCAATCGGCACTGTCTGAATATATTCCAAAATACGTTCTTCAAGATTTAGAACTTCTACAAACATTAAAATTAGAATTAATCCAAGATCGAAAACGTTTGCGAGCGGAGAAAAATTATAAACTCGCTAACGAGTGTGCGGACAGAATCGCAAAATTAGCTACCCAGTCGTTAGAATTATCCGGTGCAAATACAAAGAAAAATATCGATGAGGGAGAATCGGCGAAATCGGATTTGATCGATGCACTAGCGAAGGCGACTGGAAGCAAATAATTGGAAAAAATCTCATCAAAAGAAATCGCACGTTTCAAAAAGAAATTTGCACGACTATCGGTTTCGAATAAAGAACTTTTCTTTAAGAGTTTATCTCCCGCCGCTGCACTTCAATTAAAATATTGTACAGATTTTTGGTTGCGGGATGAGCAGATGGTCGACGGTTTAGATTGGCGATATTGTTTACTACTAGCCGGTAGAGGCTTCGGTAAATCGTATTCCGGTGCCGCTTGGGTCAAGCGATGCGTAGAAAATGGCGTTCGCTCCATCGCGCTGGTAGGACCAACTCATAAAGATGTCGTGCAGGTCCAGTCCATCAATGACTTCAACGACGAAGCGCGCCAGGTGGTCTTGGGTGAGCCCGATCTCGAACTCGGGCGAGAGCGACGAGATCGGCGCGATCGTGCCGGCGATCAAGCGGCTCGGCGTCGTCATCGTCGCGATGACGGGCCGCGTCGA
>JAYVYE010000133.1:0-1513 GCA_043784545.1 Candidatus Microsaccharimonas sp. | reverse complement strand
CCTCTGCATCAAGCACGAAGCGAAGGCGCTCATCGCCCAGGGGCAGGGCGGCAGCATCATCAACATCGCTAGCCTGAATGCGACCCAGGCGACCGAGGGATTCGCCGCCTACTGCTCGGCCAAGGCAGGCGTGGCGATGCTCACGAAGGTGGTTATGTACGCACCTATGTACGCAGATTTCAAAGTGCCTTCTGTGGGGCAAACGCCTTCGTCCACACTGCAGAGCCTCGAGCGTGACAGTGGACTGACAAGAAACCGCCACATCTGCTTGAGGAAATAAAGTTCGCAGTGGTTCATATTGGGCGACCGTGTGTGGTATACCTGCAAAAGCCTCACTTATTGCGCGACGATAAAACGTCTCGCGCCTAGGCCCTGGCCGTAATTTAATAATTATTGAAGATTGAGGGATAGATCGCATAGCAGCAGCGACATCTTTGAAGTATTGCTCAATATCATATGTATCAAACGTTACACCTGTAAAGTAGTCTGGCGCCGTACAGAATAGTGCCAAGGGATGCGCTCCAGAGTCGTGCATTTTTCTTTCTTGGGCATACTGATTCAATTTATACAAGTCAAAACGCGGCGAGCCAATGATTGGTAATTCTTCCTTACTCAGGCCAATGTGCATCATCTGATTTTGAATATACTGACCATAGACACCTAAGTACTGAGCCAAGTGCCATTTATCAAACGACCCCGGTCCTGGATATTCCATACCATGTAACAATTCAAATGAAGGTACGCCCCTAGCCTTTGCAATAAGTGCCATAAGTGGGAAGTGCCACTGTTGACTCACTGTGGCCCGTAGTAACACAACATCAGGTTGCAGCTCGTCAAATAGAGTATATAGAGAATCCACCTCCTGCAGGGCCGCAGGTACCCATTTCTCAAAAACATTATCAAATAAAGTGGTGAGGAGAGGCTCTACAGAAGTACTTCTAAAAATACAATCCACAAACACTCCTTCAGAAACACTTTGCCACTGAGTTTGAAGTATACGGGCCGAGTCAGGCGCAGAATCCCTTGCAGAAAATGAATCTGCATGTACAAACTTCATTCGGTATCGCCATATATTTTTGAATCGAGCATTAAGGATTTCTTTACGATCAACCAAGATAACTTCAGCGTTGGGTATATGCGCGAGTATCGGTGAAATATTACGCCAATAATCGCTTGCAAGTATGCGCACCTTGCCTCGACCACGCAGTGTCGACATAGCACTATTAAGCACCCCGATACAGAATCCAAATACCAGACGCTCTAGGAAAAATTTGCGCGCCGGCGAAGGTGTATTAGCTTCACCTACCAAACTCGATTGAGTTTTAACTACAACTTTTTTTTGGGCTCCCACCAATTTTGCACAATCGCCGACAACAGAAATTTGTTGACGCGCAATACGTGCACCTGATGCAGGTAACTTTTCAACTGGCTCCAAAACAGTAATCATTTTTAGGTGAGGATACGCGTTAATAAGATTTTCAAATATATCAACATAATAGAGCGCGAGTAATAT
>JAYVYE010000132.1:0-9607 GCA_043784545.1 Candidatus Microsaccharimonas sp. | reverse complement strand
CTGGGTGGTGTCGCACCATTTGCCTTCAATATACAATGGGGTGATGGTGGCAACAATGTCATGGCCCGTAATAATAACACCTCGTTCTCAGCTGGGCACACCTTCCAGAAGCCTGGAACCTACCAAATGAGTATTCAAGCAACTGATGCCGGAGGCCGTGTTGCCTTCCTATCGGTAGCAGCAATCGTGAATGGGCAACCCGAATCGGTTGCCGCTACGTCAAGTTCAGGCACTAATACGGGTGCCCTTGCCAGTGTGCTCGCTTTATGGCCTTTGTACGTTAGTTTAGTCGCGGTTGTATTGAGCTTCTGGTTTGGCGAGATTCGGGAAAAACGAGTCTTGGCTCGTACAATCTAGGATGCTGCTAACACCTTCATTTTAACAAATTCACCACTTGCAATATATTTATAAAAACGTTATGCTTATACTCAGGTAGAGGACACCTAGAGGACACCAGCTCTAACTTTAGGTAAAAAATAAACAGAAAAACATACACGTGCAACAAAAAGTGTGCAAAGTTTTTAGAGCTGCTGTCTCCTGTGCATTCTTGCTAGGGGTTTTTCTGGTAGTATTTGCTATTATCAAAACTCCCGTGGCACATGCCACTGTTGGTATTAACCAGCAAATTAACTTTCAAGGTCGTTTATATAATGCTGCCGGCGCTGTTGTGCCCGATGGTACCTACAACATTCAATTTAATATTTATCAAGACGGTGACGGTTTAACAGCCGGTAACGCTACTGGTACACCAGCCGGAAGTTTAAAATGGACAGAAAGCTACCTCAACAATTCGACCCAGGGTGTTTCGGTCGTCAACGGCTTTATGTCTGTCCAACTTGGCTCAATCACTCCCTTTGGGGCAAGCGTTGACTGGAACCAAAGCACACTTTGGCTCTCAATGAACATCGGATCAACCAACGGCACCTGTACACCGTTCACTTCTTGTACGCCCGACGGCGAAATGGTTCCAATGAAACGACTGTCTGCTACACCGTACGCCCTTAATGCCGGGCAACTTGGTGGCTTGAGCGCAGCTGGCTTTATTCAAAATACCACGACCCTACAAACCGCTAACGTCGCTGTCCAAAGCTCAGGCACAACCTCAATCGCGGCGCTTATCCAAGGTGCTGCTTCACAAACTGCTGATATTTTTCAAGTAAAAGCCAATGGAACAACCACGCCTCTATTGGCGGTGTCGGCTAGTGGTAGTCTGACTATGCAGCCAAAAACAGATAGTACCAGTGCCTTTGCCGTTAAAACAAGTCTTGGCAATAACATGTTTACAGTTGATACGCTTAATAACCGAGTAGGTGTTGGACTTGGAGGATCGACGCAACCAGGAATAACAGGTACTGGTGTTCAAATTCAAGGTGCCCTGCGCCTATCGGGAACGGGTGTCCTCGCAAGTGACACCGATACATTTGTGACGCCCATAGGTTCAAGTGTTGCGACCAAGATTAATATCCCACTTTACGATCCCGGGAATTTTGGACAAATTCTCGCCCTTGGCCTACCTTCTACTGCCAACGTCACATCACGCGCAATTTCGCTACTCGATGCCCGCACCGCTGCCCACCAACCGACTTTGTCGGTCTTTAGCCCAGATGAAAATAACGTGTTTGGCTTCTCGTGGGATGGTAGTAATACTGTTGGTTACGTCAAGAATACCGCTAATGATATTGCTCTGCAGGGTGGTGGTATAACTACACTGCTAGCTCGAAACGTCAGTGGTGTTGCCAACGTAGGTATCGGTAACGCAGCTTCAAGTGGCTACGCACTGGATGTAACTGGCGACATCAATAGCAGTTCCCAGTACCGAATTGGGGGTACTGTAGCTTTGACGTCATCAGCCCTGACATTTGGTAGCGCAACTACCGCGACCGTGCGATCAGCTAGCAGTCAAATACTAGCGCTGCAGGGTGGTAGCGCAATTGCTAGTAATTCCAATGGTGGGGACGTGACACTTATGGGTGGAGCTGGAACGGGAACGGGTAGCCAAGGTTTGGTTAACTTAAGTGCCGCAGCATTTACCACCTCGACCAACACCAGTTGTGCGACGAGCTGTACCATCACCCAAAGTAACGTCGATAACTTCGGTGCCGTCATTGTTAATGCCACAACGAGTGGTATTTCTATTACTCTCCCTGCGCCAACCAAGACTGCGACGTCAGGACGTATCCTTTATATCACTACTGCTAGCGGTGGTAGTGATTTTATCCTTGTCACTAACAGTGGTGTCAACACGGTCAGTGTGGCTATGCGCCAAAATACTACCGCTACGATGATTTGGAATGGTACTGCATGGACACCAGGTGGCGCCAGTAACGCAACCACCTTACAGGCCACCTATGCCAATGGTACCAATCCATCAACAACACCAGAAATTAAACTTGACACTACTCGTGGTACCATCGATATCCAAGATGCTGATACAACAATTGGTGCCGACATTTTTAATATTCACGCCAGCAACCCGGCTGGTCTTGGAACCGTACTGTTCGGGGTTGGCAATGACGGACGCGTCACCATTCAAGGAACCTCAAACGCCTACTCGGCCTTTCGCGTACTTAATTCGAATGGGGATTATCTGCTTAATATCAACAGTAGCAATAATTACATCCTGAACAACGCTATCAAAACGCCCGGTAATGAAATCGCTAATCCTAACTTTGAAACTGGTGGTTCTATCACAAGCGGAGAGGAAGGTTGGTTTGGTCCCTCGCAAGCAAGCATCGTCAACGATTCCGCGAATGCCAACACTGGTAACTACGGCTTGCAAGTCACTGCGAATGCTACGAACATAGACGTGTTCGCCGGAAGTTACCAAGAAGTTAAGCCTGGTGACGGTATTTCTTTCCAAGGCTACGTCAAAAATAGTTCTGGAGCCAATGGAACCGGTGGAGTTCAAATTACTTGGTACGACAAAGATAAAACCGTTTTATCTACTACAACGAATTATGCTTCACTACCGGGAACTACGTACGCTTTAAAGGTAATCAATACTGTCGTTCCAGCCAGTACGTACTACATGCGCGTTTCTGCGACAGTTCGTTCTACGGCCTCGATTGGTACGTACTATTTTGATGATTTCTACATGACAAAAAGTACTCAGTCTGCAGCCTACGCATTCCGAAACAGCCAAGATAGTACCACTGGATTCCAAATTCAATCAGCTGGTGCTACCCAAACCCTCTTTACAGCTGATACCAGTAATAACTTATTGAAAGTCGGTGATAGTACAGGAACAGATACTGCCACAACCTTACTTGTTCTTGATGGTACTACCTCTAACCCAACAACCAGTTTAGCGACCAAAAACGGTGGTCTGTTCTACCGATCAGATACCAACAGCATCAAAGCAGTCATCGGTGGTGCTGTTGTGGATATTTGTACGACCGCTGTAACTTGTACCGGATATTCGGCATCGGCGAGTTCAACCATTCAGCTCCAAGGGTCATCTCCTGGTACAGCCCAACTTGGTAACTTTAATATCACTGGTACCGGTATTCTTAGCCAGTTGCAGACTCAAGATCAGACACTGACTTCAACCAACAGTAGCACGCTGGTGATTCGTAGTGGTAATGCAACCGGAACAACCAGTAACTCGGGTAACTTGACCCTTGATGTTGGTACGGCAACAGGATCATTAGGTGCGATTAGTATCGGTCATGCTGGTGTGGTCACTACGATGCCGGGTACACTTACCATTCAAGGTGCGAATACCCTATCGCTTGGTGCAGCCAGCTCAGCGATTGGTTCCGTGAAGTTCTACACATCAGCTGGCGCCAACACTGTCACCCTCAAAGCACCCGGCGCAAACCCTACCACGTCATGGAACCTTACGCTTCCCCAAAACCCAGGTAGTGCCGGTGATTGCCTTAAAGACTCAAGTGGGAGCGGCACATTGACCTTTAGCAGCTGTACGGCCGGCTCAACAGTTAACCTGCAGAATGTCTATGATAACTCAACGTCACCAGCAACCGTCACACTAGCTGATAACAAGAATCTTGTATTTAATGCCCAGGACACTACTACCGATCCTAATTTCATTGTAAATTTACAGTGTACGATTAGTTGCGGTACAAACGGACGTTTTGCAATTCAAAATGCTGGTACCGATGTACTGACGGTCAGCCCGAACGGTGGGGGCATTACTATGGCGCAGGGCGTTCAAGTTGGTTCGGCAGCAACCGATGCGACTCAGGTCAACCTACAGCTTGATAGTTCAAACTTATCAACTGATGTCGGTACCTGCACAACGACAGCTTTCCAAGGTGCAATGTACTACAACACATCAATGGGAAGTATTCGGGCCTGTATTAACGGAAGTTGGAGCGACCTTTCGAACCCAGACACACTTGGTCTCCTCTCGTTCGGTATTGTTCCCTCTTCCGGTGCAGGCTCTGGTGCCTATGACCTTGCTTCAGTCGTCACCGCAGGAGCATCTGGTCCATGCAAGGTTTCGTGGGCCTCGACAACAAGCGTCAGCATACAAGCTTGCGTTGCCTATTCTGGTGGACGCCGTATAAATGTTACTGCAACAACGCTAACAACCAACACCGCTAGTGGTACGAATACCAGCTTAACGACGACTAACAAATGGGGCCACGTCTGTCTCACGGGTAGCGGTGGCCAGCCATCATTTACGAGCACTGCCGGACTAGCAACTGCCATTGCTGGGCAACCAACCTTCAGCCTTATTGCACCCATCCTTTGTCTAGCCGACGTGCTGGGTAGCGGGGTCACAAGTGGCGTCATCGCCTCACTGTACGACACGCGAACTTTCACCTCAACGCTTAAAGAAGCTGTTCCGGCAGCAACTGCTGTAGAGCTTGGCATGCTCGTCGATGCGGCCGGAACCAATGGCGCTATGGTCCCAGCAACCACTGCAAGCCAAAAACTCTACGGCCTAGTTGTGGCTACTAGTGGCGGTACCTCCACCACTACACCAAATATTATTGTCGTCACTACAGGATCTGGCTGGGTAAAGTCTATTGCCGGTACAGCTGGGCAGTTTGTTAAGACCAGCGCTACGGCAGGATATGGCGATACTATTGCTGGAATCCCAAATAACTCATTCTACTACTCGGCCGGAAATACTAGGACAAACTATTCAACCACCTGTACATCGGCAGCAACTTGTAGCTCGTCATTATACGTTAATTTTATTGTCCGATAATATGAAGCTGCGATTCACCCATCATCGTATGCCTAACCAAATAATACTGACGAGTCTTATTATCCTTTTTGTGGGTAGCGTATCCTTTGGGGTCTATTCTTATTTGACTAAAGATATAAATCCAATCCCAACAACACTTCGTCAAAATATAAGTTTTTCACCACTTGTGGTACAGTCCGGAACCAAAGGATACACCACAAGCGACTACCGGGTTACAAAGACCGAAAATGGTATCGACATACTTTCATATACTATCCTAATTGGTACAGGCCCTACCATTCGCGTATCTGAATATCCCCAACCGCAAGAATTCACAGATATTCCAGAGTACAAAGACAGATTCCTCACAAACGTCGCCCAACAGTACAGCACAATAGCGACTTCAGGAGGAACTATTTACCTTGGAAGACTGGCACGGCAAAGTAATAAACAGCTCGGCGTGATGCTTGAAAAAGGGCTCATTATATTCATGAGCCCAGACAAGGATGTTACTCCAGAGCAGTGGCGAGCGCTTGGCGATCAGCTAATCATTCAAAAAACAAACAACTACTAAATTTATTTTTTGCCTTGTAGATATTTTGCTATAGAGTCACTTACCTTACCTGTTTTGGAAAGATTTTCAAAGAAAAGAACTTGAGATTTATTGATAACCATTTGATCTTCTGGACCATGCACTTCATTACCAAGCTTTACAAGTTGAACATCTGATGCGCTACTGGTTGGTTGTGGATTTGATGATTTGGTAACCGGCTGAGCTTGCAAGTAAAAAATATCAGTCAAAGTCATCGTATCATTATCAAAGTTTTGAAGTTTGCCAAAGTACACCTGACCATTCGTAAAAAAGACTGCCTGGTATTCGCTTTTGTTAATACCTGCACTTGTATCAGTTTGGTGTAACAAATAAACACCGGCTGCTGAAACAAGCATGACAAAGAAAAAAATAAACGCAATAAAAAGAAACTTCCGCTTACTTGGACGCTTTTTGTCAGCACCTATTTCATTATTCATCCAAGGACCTCCTGCACAGTATTTCAATACTTTTACTGTTTTAATTTTACCATAAGCAATAGTTGTTTTGAATCTTCGCTACAGGTTTACTCTTTTGGGGCTATTTTTGAAACAACTAGATCACCAATGACAATTGCTGTTTTCTTATTGTATTCACAGGTGACTGTCACAGGCCATTTACCTTCTGGGGTGGTAGCCCCAAGAGTCCAGGCCCATGTCACGATACCGAACTCATTGGTTGGCTTTGCGATAAGACCAGAATCTGCACTTGCAACCTTATTGTATTCGACTTTAATCGAACAAGTTGAACCTGGATTACCCTTAACGCTCATCGAAGCATTGTCACCGGGCATCACCGGAGTTGTTAGCGATTGAACCGAAGCATTAGCCGGTACATTATCCGCTAGCTTTGCATGTTTTACTGTATTTGGTCGCAAAGTTGATTCGGGTTTAGAAACAACAGGCGCTGTATCTGTTTGGCTCATGTAAAAAGTGTACGCCACACCGATTCCGACAAAGATAACCAGGAGTGTCCCGATACTTATCGAGATATTTCTAATTCTCCGAAGGACCGGTCTATGTTGCATATAAACTATTTTTTAGCGTAATTGGTAATTGATTGCGACACTCGACCGTCTGGTTTCAGGTTTTCGTAAAATAGTACTTGGCTATGATTAATGACCATTTGGTCGTCCGGTCCGTGGATTTCACTGCCTAGCTTGACCAACTCAACGTTATTGCCGGTGCTAGAAGTTGTTTGTGGGTTTTGAGTTGTGGTATCTGTTTTCGTTTGAAGGTAAAAGACGTTTGTTAATTTAAGGTATTCACCGGTACTATTCTGAAGTTTTCCAAAATAAACTTGTCCGTTTGAAAGGAAAACCGCTTGATATTTACTACTATCAATCGCCGTACCGCCTGAAAATTGTCGCGACAAAATTGATCCAACAACAATGAGCCCACCGACAATTACCAATGCCAACATAGCAATTAATAGTGGCTTAATACGGTACGCTTTCTTTGGCCCTCGCCCAGAAACTGAACGATTTGGTTGTGGCGCCTGAGTTGATTGTATGGGCTGTGGTGGTTGTATAGACTGTGCGGGCTGTGAAGCCTGAGACCGTTGACTATGCTCAATCGAACGCCTAGGAATATTATCCATAAAAACTCTACCTTTTACTTACTTTGTTCCTTCAATCCTACCATAAGAGGTATGGTCAGATCAATCCGACCCTCAAAACTCCGCACTACTGGCCATCAGGTAGGCCATAATTTCGGGTTTTCGATCACTCCAATCGATAAAACCCTACAGATTAAAGGTTGTTAATTTCATGCCTTCCTTCTTTACAGCAATCGAGGCATAATCATGACTCTCTTTTAACAGCTTCCGCTTTCAACGATTCCCTTACCTTGCCGTATTCGCGCCAAATAAGCCACAGAATAAAGACGTCAAAGATTGTTAGTAATACCATTCCGATTGAATGCGCCACTATGATGTCATAGCCCTGGTAGACAACTAAAAGTCCTAGTGTAATCAACGAAAATGGGTATGCCCACAACTTATTACGAAGTAACCCGAATACTGCAACGAGTTTAATTATTGCGTGGATAAGCAGATAAATGACCGCAAATGTTATCGCCCCTTGCTGAAGCCCAGCCGTTGCGTGGACGAGCAAATTAGCTATAGGATCACTCGGGTCTGCCAGTAGCTCTTTTTGGGTCACAAAGCTTACAAAACCCTTGATCTGGCTTGGACCAATAAAAATAAGCAGAATCGCCGCCAATAACTCCAATAGCCCATCAATCCCTTTGAGAATAATGCTATACTCAAATACTTTATCGAGGACGGTCTTTGGTTGAAACCAAGCCATTACATTCTTTCTATAAAAGTTATTTTACTCATTATCGCATATACCATCTGCATATACGTATCAGTAGCGGCGTGGGCCTGTTCAAGAAACTCTGCACGATTCACCCATTTGTATGAAGCGTGTTCCCAACTGATTGTTACTGGCGGACGCGTATAGACCCGTACCTGGTAAAGATAATATTCAGTTCCATGAGTTGAGAATTCTTGCCCTGAATAAATCTTCTTAATAATTTTCGAATCTAAAAGTATTCCGGCCTCTTCAATTACCTCGCGAACAAGTGCCACCATTGAACTTTCATTAGCTTCGACTGTGCCCCCCGGAAGGTCTGGGTCGTTAGGGAAGACTGGATGATCACTTCTTTGTAGTAGTAAGTATTGGTTGTCTTGATTAATAATAATGACTTTTGCAACTTGTTTCATATCCCTTAACTATACCAACATACTTGCTGTTACAACCATTTATGGGGTTTAAAAGTCAGTAAAAATAACTACGATTTGAACGAGCAGTTTTATCTTGACCAGTTGGTCGCCGATGAACACTGCCTCCATGTTTATTGTATGATAATTCATTAGCTCATGTTAATGGACGCACTTCACACCTAATTAAAAACTATCAGTACTACGAAAATATTAGAAGTTCAGCAGCGTGAATGCTTACTGGACTCGTTGTCACATATATAATCTTGGTTCCGCATGGCTGGACTACTTCGTCTATCTTCGTCACATCCAGGAAAGTAAACTTTCCTGTTTTGCTCCTCACTATCGAACCAGCAGCTACCGCCAGGCAAGCTGGCGAGCTGCTGGCCCAAATCTAATCATCGCAAACAAAGAAAAAGGCCCCAGACCTAAAGGTCTGAGGCTTCTTTCTTGGCTCGCAGTAGCGGACGGGTTGCGAACTGCAAGTATTGATTACGATAAAGTCAAAGTAACCAACGTGAAGAAATCCTTGTGACTAACTATTCTTACTAGCAGTTACTGCACTAAGAAGATTAGCTATGTTTTCTTTTAGAATAACTTGCTTGTTATAACCATGCTCAATAAGCACATTATATGCATCTACCACTTCTTGAGGAAAATCTTGTTTTGGAATGTGACCAGATTCACTAAAAATCATGAGTCTTTGAGTATCACCAACAACCATATTAATTAACAAATCATAGGAAATTGTATCGTTCGGGTATGTATCGAAGTCTAAAGTTGGTGATGCAACGCTCACCTGCACATCGCTCCATGCGGCAAGTGTTGTTGCCAACGCTCGTCTTTCCATATACGGTTTTGTAACAATTAGGATTGTCTTTGGAGTTATTCCTTTCTCAGTAAGCAATTTTTTCGTAAACCTAATATTATCGAAAGTATTAGTAGACTTATCTTCAATAAATATTTTTTCGCGAGGCACACCAAGCTCAATTGCTTCTTCAGCAAATAACTGAGCTTCTGGCTTTGTAAATAAGTCCTTAGTAAGTCTCCCAAATCCACCTGTCGTCACGAGTAGGTCTCCATACCCCTCATTAAAAAGATTTGCTGCTGCCTGTGCTGTTCTAACATCACTATTG
>JAYVYE010000131.1:0-6095 GCA_043784545.1 Candidatus Microsaccharimonas sp. | reverse complement strand
CCGTCTGGGTGTCCGTCCCGTTCAAGCCGAAACGGAAAGGTGACAACCGTGCCAAGCGTGTCACGCTCCGGTTCGACTGGGCGATCAAGAAGTCCGCCGCGACCGAACTCGCCCTCTCTCAGGCAGCCCTGAAGAACGCGTAGATGATCCTCGTGATCATCATCGACGTCTTCGGGTTGGGGCCAGAGTTCATCCTTTGTCCCCATCCCTAAAATCTTAAATAATTAAGGTATTAGTGATGGAAAGATATTGACGAACACGTCGATTTTGCTACAATATTAATCATAAATACAATTACATGCCAAAAACGCGCTGTAATATTCTTGTAAGTGGTTTACGTGAACGTCCTGATAGTGTATAATTCACTACTGTAACTTATGGTAGCTCAAAAAGAAGTAATTAAAATGCGAGGAAAGGTGGTGGAAGCACTGCCTAATACGCAATTTAAGATAGAACTTGAGAACAACCTAAGCATCATCGGGCACATTAGCGGAAAAATGCGTAAAAACTATATCCGCCTTGTGCCTGGCGATCAGGTGGACGTTGAGATGACCCCTTACGATCTTAGTAAGGGAAGAATCACGTACCGCCACAAAGATTAAATGTAACAACTGGAGTTTTAATCGTTCATGAAAGTTCGTGCGAGCGTGAAAAAAATCAGTCCGGGTGACCAAATAGTTCGTCGTAAGGGCGTTCTTCGTGTCATCAACAAGAAGAAACCTAAAAATAAGCAAAGGCAGGGTTAAGCATGGCTCGAATTGCAGGGATTGTAATCCCAGCTGAAAAGCAAGTGCAGATCGCATTGACGTATATTTACGGCATCGGTCCACATTTCGCATCGACCATCCTTGCGGCGGTCAACATTGAACCGACCACTCGGGTGAAAGATCTCACCGAGGCTGAAGAGCAACGTCTACGTGAAGTAATCGACCGTGATTACACAGTAGAAGGCGATTTGCAGCGCTTGGTAACAAATAATATTAAACGTCTGAAAGACATCAACAGCTACCGTGGCCTTCGTCATAAAGCTGGCCTTCCAGTGAACGGTCAACGTACTCGTACGAACGCCCGTACCCGTAAGGGACGAGCAGTCGCAGTTGGTGGCGCGCAACCTAAATCAGCAACAAAGACCTAGGAAAGGAATTAGATTATGGCAGATTCAAACGCTACATCAAGCAAGAAAAAGCAAAAACGATCAGTTCCGGCTGGTCAGTTGCACATTCAGTCAACGTTTAACAATACAATTGTTAGCTTCACTGATAAAAAAGGTAATGTCCTTACCCAAAGTAGCGCTGGCGCTACTGGTTTCCGTGGAAGCAAAAAAGGAACTGCCTACGCAGCCCAAGTTGCTGCCGAAAAAGCTACAGAGGCTGCAAAAGGCCAATATGGTGTTGGTTCGGTTGATGTTTTCGTTAAGGGAGTCGGTATGGGGCGTGACGCTGCAATTCGCGCGTTAGGTGCCTTCGACATTACTATCGACAGTATTAAAGAGGTTACAGGAGTTCCACATGGTGGAGTTCGTCCTCGAAAGGCACGTAGAGGTTAATCATGGCACGAGATACTTCCCCAATTGTTAAACAATCTCGTCGCGAAGGCTATGCACTGCACCCTAAAGCGCACAAGGTTATGGCGAAAAAGACTGGCATTCCTGGTCAACACGCCAATGGACGCCAAGGAAAGCCAAGCCTTTACTTGACACAACTTCGTGAAAAGCAAAAGGTTCGTCGTTTGTACGGTCTTCTGGAAAAACAATTCGCAAAACTCATGGATGAAGCAATTCGTCGTGACGGCCTGGCCGGCGAAAATTTGCTTCAGATGCTGGAACAACGAATGGACAACGCTGTCTACCGAGCTGGTTTTGCGACTAGCCGACGTGCAGCTCGCCAACTCGTCGGACACGGACACTTTATATTGAACGGCCGCCGAGTTGATATTCCATCAATCCGACTTAAAGCCGGTGATGAAATTACCGTTCGTCCGAAAAGCACAAAATCAGGGTACTTCAGTGTACTTGATGATGTCATTAAAAACTCTGTTCAAACTTCGTTAAGCTGGGTTAAAAGCGACCCAAAGAAAATGACGATTTCTATTACAGGTTTACCGACCCGTGCAGAAGCAGAGCCAGAAATTAACGAACAACTAATCGTCGAGTATTACTCACGTTAAAGGGTAAGGAGCCTACCACAATGTCAAAAGTTATTCACAACCCAGCACTTGCAAGCGTCGAAGAGCACAGCGCTACTAGTGCGTCGTTCGTTATTGAACCTCTACAAGCCGGATATGGTAACACTTTGGGAAACAGTCTTCGCCGAGTTCTTCTTTCAAGCATCAAAGGTGGCGCTATCGTCGCTTTCCGGATTGAAGGATCAAGCCACGAGTTTACAACTGTTCCTGGTGTAAAAGAAGATGTCGTTGACATCATGTTGAACCTAAAGAACATACACGTTAAGGTGCACACCGACGAACCAGTCGAACTGCGCCTTGAAAAGAAGGGTGCCGGCGTTATTACTGCTGGTGACATTACAGTTTCTGGTGACGTTGAAATCGTTAACAAAGACCAAATCATTGCAACCATCGACGACCCTAAAAAGTCTATCATTATGGACTTTGTAGTAGAAGCTGGTCGCGGATACGAAACTATCGAAGATTCAAGCGTCAACCGTTTGCACAGCGATATGATTGCACTTGATGCGATTTTTAGCCCAGTGCTACGCGTCCGCTACAAGGTTGACAACACTCGTGTTGGTCAAGAAACAAATCTTGATAAACTACAACTTAACGTTGAAACTGATGGTTCAATTACTCCTCGTGAAGCCTTCGAAGAAGCATCGGCTATTCTTGTTAACCAATACACTGCACTGGCTGGTTCAACTACTGTTGAGGCTGCGCCTGCACTTGGACAAGACACCGAGGAAGAATCAAATGAGCTCAATACTTCTATCGAAGAATTGAACCTCAGCGCCCGAACTGCTAACGCACTTGTTAACAACGAAATCCGCACTGTTCGTGACCTTGTCACCCTCAGTGAGCAAGATCTTCGTGAGTTGAAGGGCTTCGGCAGCAAAGCACTTGATGAAGTTAAAGATAAATTGGCTGAATTGGAAATCTAAAGATGCATCGACACGGATATAAAGGACGTAAATTTGGACGCGAACGTGATCAACGACGCGCTCTTCTCAAGGGTCTCGCTACGAGCCTTGTAGAGCACAAGAAGATCGAAACGACGCTTCCAAAAGCCAAAGAGCTCGTCCGCTACATTGAAAAGCTTATCACCAAAGCTAAAAAAGGTGACCTCGCAAACCGACGCCGCGTTATTGCTGGCCTCTCAACTCAAGCTGCTGCATTTCGTCTTGTAGACCTAATTGCTCCACAGTTGACTGGACGCACAAGCGGTCACGTACGCGTTGAACGAACCCGTCTTCGAATTGGAGATGGTGCCCAAATGGCTACCATCGCTTTTGTCGATGAGATCAACGAAACGCCAGTTGCTCCAGTTGTAGCTGCGAAACTAGCTGCAAAGCCAGTCGCAAAACCTGTTAAAGCAGTGGCTGCAAAGGAGACCAAATAATGGTTAATGCAAAAACTTTTAGTCAACGTACCGAAGACACTAGCCGTGAATGGTTTTTGATCGACGCTGCAGACATTCCACTGGGACGTACTGCTACCAAGATTGCCAACCTACTTATCGGTAAGTCAAAAGTTACCTATACGCCTCACGTTGATAACGGTGACTACGTCGTTGTCATTAACGCCGAAAAGCTTGTCGTAACCGGTAACAAAGAAACCGACAAAGTATACTACCGCCACAGTGGATTTCCAGGTGGTATTAGCGATGCGACACTTCAAGAAGTACGTATTAAATACCCTGAACGAATCATCGAATCAGCAGTCAAGGGTATGATCCCTAAAAACAAACTTGCCGCTGGTCGTATGGCTCGCCTTCGCGTCTTCCCTGGTGAAGCGCACACCCACACTGCACAGACACCTAAGAAACTGGAGATGAAATAATGGCAACACCTGCTGGAACATACATCTACGGCCTCGGACGACGTAAAAGTGCAACTGCACGTGCTCGTTTGTACGCCGGTAAAGGTTCGATTATCATTAACGACAAGCCTGCTGCTGAATATCTGGCTGGCAACAAGACCTTGCTCGCTGAGATTACCGATCCGCTTGCTCTCGTTGGAAAGCAAAAAGACTACGATATAACTATTTTGGTTCAAGGTGGTGGTTTCTCAGGCCAAGTTGATGCGATTAAACTCGCCATTGCTAAAGCCCTGACAACCGCTCACGCTGATCTTCGTTCAACCCTCAAGAAAGCCGAGTTCCTAAAACGCGACTCTCGTGAAAAAGAACGAAAGAAATATGGACTCCGGTCTGCTCGTAAACGCGAACAGTTCTCGAAACGTTAATATTTTATTGGTTTTACAAAAAGAGCCCTTACTTGGGCTTTTTTTGTAGCCATGCTACGAATCGTTATCGAGTTCACAGCAATTTAACCCCCGATAGGCTATACTAGAAGCAATGAGTAAACCAATTATCTTAACCGGCCTTCGAGCTAACAACAACCTGACAATCGGTAATTATTTTGGTGCCATGCTGCCAATCATCGATATGGCAAAAAAACGTTCAGCCGACTACCAGGTAAACATGTTTATTCCAGATCTTCATAGTATTACGACACCGGTGGATTACAGCGCACTTAATAATCAAATTTTTTTAACTGCTAAACATTTTGTAGCAGCCGGGCTTCCATTAGATAACCCGGATATTTTCCTTTACCGCCAAAGTTACATTCCTGCTCACAGTGAACTTGCCTGGATCCTCGACTGCTTTACTGGCGTTGGTGAAATGAGTCGTATGACGCAGTTTAAGGACAAATCAGAGGGCTTGGGCGATGACCGCATTGGTATGGGACTTTTTAATTATCCTGTGCTCATGGCGGCTGATATGCTGCTGTATGGATCTGAATACGTGCCAGTCGGTGATGACCAGACGCAGCATCTTGAATTTACACGTGATATTGGGCAGCGTTTTAATAACCAGTTTGGTGTGACCTTTGTTATACCAAAATCGGTCAAAGAGCAACATGCATTCTTCGGCAAAGATCAAGGGCTACGTATTAAAGATCTCCAAGACCCATCGAAGAAAATGAGTAAAAGTGATGAATTTGGCAAAGGCGTTATTTTCCTAAATGATACCCCAGAAGAAGGCGCGCGTAAGGTCATGAGTGCAGTGACTGATGAACAAGCCTACGTACGTTTTGATCGTGAAAACCAGCCCGGCATAAGCAACCTTCTCGAAATGCTCGCGCTCTTGCAATCACGTAACTTGACAGAAGTCATTGCAGAGTTTGAGGGTCAAACGCTTTATGGTGACTTTAAAGCCATTGTTGCCGAAGAAGTTCGCCGCTTTTTGATAGAATTCCAAAAAAATCTTTCTGAGGTGGACGAAATTTTGGTTCTACAAAAACTCGAGCAATCCGAAAAACAATTATCAGTTACCGCAAACCAAACATTGCTTCGTGCTCAACAAGCCGTTGGGCTACGGTCAAGGATCTAACGGTATGTCTAAAACATTAACCCGCGATATACGAATAATCTTGCGGCAATTTGAAATTGCCGGGGAGCTAACTGCTAAACACGAAATTTCTTTAACAAAAGAAGTTGAGCTTCGTCAAGGCTGTACGCTGATCACTTTTGTCTTCGATAAAGTAAAATACTACATTCTGATTGATGGTACGGCCGATGACGATGCAAATTATATTCTTGAACAAATTCAAACAATGGAATCACAAGTAAATGGCAAATTAATTCGTAATCCACTTGACGATAGCCAGACGACATACGGCATGCCGTTTAAGGGCAAAGACGCATACTTATTTAAGCTGACGACCGCCAAGCGTCGGCTTGATGTCGAACTTTCCAATCGTTACCCAAAACTTTCTCGAAGTACCATTCAAAAATACATTAAAGCCGGCCACGTTCAAGTGGATGGAAAAGTTATCATCCAGGCAAAACGTGATGTCCTTGAAACCGACGATATTGCGATGCTTCCACCAGAACAAACTGATTTTAGTTCACAGGAACTTCCCA
>JAYVYE010000130.1:0-3031 GCA_043784545.1 Candidatus Microsaccharimonas sp. | reverse complement strand
AAGAGTCGCACCGGAAATTCTAGAATTTACTCGGATTGGTAAGTTATTTTTACCAGCCGAAGTATCGACAGTATTAGGGATACTACAGATACGAATATCTATTTCTACACCATTACGGTAACCCTGGGCAACACCCGCGTCGGTGGTTCCGGCGGCACAAGCAATGCTGGTTGATGGGTCGTAAATGTGGGCTTGGTCAATGGTTGCATCGGCTGCACTAGTGGTAGTAGTGTCGGTAGTTTTCGTGGCTTCATCATCGCCGCTCATACCGCCCTCGACGCGTTGGTCGAGATAATTAAGAAACTTGTTAGCATTCTCATCATTGATAATGCATGATTTCGCCCGCGTCACATCGAAGCCCACGACATCAGCTGAGCCATATCCGGGTGAATCTGTATTTTCGATACATTGCGAAATAAAATCACTATACTGAGCGGTTGGTGCTTCGGTTGATGGAACAAGGTCACCGCTGGTAATCAACTGATCGACAACAAGGATTGGGTCTTTGTTAAGATATTTTGGTGGAAGGCCGCGAATAACATTACAAAAAGGATCAGTTGCATATCCAGCGTCTTTTGCATCAGGGTCCTGACATACACTGAGTGCTTCAGTGTATTGAGCTGTTGTAATAGCACTTGTTTTTGGAATAATACTTCCTAAAGAAGTTGATAAAATCGAGCCAAATGACGCGAGTAAGCTTGCTCCATTAGAAATTGAACTTGTTGTTGGTAAGAGTTTTGAAACAATACTCCCCAGAAATGTATTTTCACTGGTAGGGTCAAGTGGACTAAGTGTGGCCCTGTCATCTCGTGCATAGGCTGCAAGTGTTTGGTCTTGGAGATTGTTATATGCAAGCGTATCAGATTTTGTCATGAGAGCGTTACCATTAAATCCGGCCAAACTATCCGACATAAGTTTCCCCGCACCAGCAGCGTAAGCATTACCCGATGCTTCACCACTAATATTATCAGTGACAGTCCCTGCAATAATGTCTGACAGAAGTGCTGGTAGTAGTGATATTCCATACCCAACCGCCGCAATGGCCCCAACCTTAATAAGCTCTCCCGCAACGTTCACACCCGGTATAAACAATGCCGCTACTCCGAGAATAAGTGAACCACCTTGTACTACTGGATTAGCGAGTACTCCACATGTTTGACGGGCACCTTGACGACCACCAGGGAAATAAGACTCAATAGCATTTGTAAATCCGACTAAATCGCCAGTGAACCCACCACCAGTCAGGAACCGATTAGCAATATTCATACTTCTTTTACTGGCTGAACTATCTCCATAGGCAGCGAACTTATACCCCAATGAATCAGTAGCCGATCCGCTCACTATTTTTCTATTAGAGTCATATTTTACGGTTGTGAGTGTTTTGCCAATAAAGCTTGCCTTTTCACTAGACACCCCTTTGCCAGATTTTATTTCATCAGCCACGTTAGCCAAGATAACCATATATCGAACAAGCTGAACGGCACGCACCGCTTTGGCTGCATACCCCACAGCGTTAAGAGCTCCAAAAGCCTGACAATACGTATCGACTGCGCCGGTTATTTTAGTTGCGGCCCCTATTGATTCAAGTGGTAATCCCTCAAGTAGTCCAGCTGCCTTTTTTGCGGCATTTCCACTCTTGCCTTCATCAGTTATTTCATTTGCAATTCCATTTACCTTATCGGCTTTAGTTTGAGCGCACTCTGGGTTACACTTCTCGTTCTCAAAGTCTGCTGCTGACTTTAAGGGTTTATTCGTGTCGCCACTCTTCGCACTACTATTAAGCTTTTTCATTCTTTCTTCGTCGGTTGCACCATCAAGATTAGTTGGTTGTTTTGATACGCCAAAAAACTTAGCTAGGCTATTCCATGCCTTGCCACTAAAACCAGCAAATTTTGGGTTATACGCCCGTCGAAGGGCAGCTTTAAATTCAGGATCAGACTTCGATAATTTTGCAAAATCACTGGCAGTAATTTTTTGATCTTTAAAAACATACCCGGTAGGTTTTGTGCGTTTGCCGGCGTTTGGAGTATCTGGTTCAACTGTTATTTTTGCGTCCTTAAAGTTTGCAACTTGTTTTTCAGACATAGTCGAAAACTTACAGCGAAGCGTTATAACCGATCCACAAAGGCCAGACGTCGAACTATCTATTTTTGTATTTAATAACTTATTCTGACGGGCATCTAGGCTACTCAACTGAGTGTTAAACTTATCGGTCATGATCTCTTTCATGTGGATGATAAGGAGGCTCGGTGATAACAAAGCAGAGAATCCAAGACCTGCCCCAAAAACTAATGAGATAATTGCAGCAAGAGCACCCTTTTTTCTGAGAGCACCCTTTAAGGTTGTTCTTTTGGGTTTACTATTTGAGGAGGGCTTATAGAGTCCCCCGTCAAGGCTTTCGTCATCCGGAGATTCTTCTTTTGTACGAACAGCGTCCGCAGAATCATGATTCGCCGGATCATTTGCAAAAGCCTCGGCTTGATCAGCTCCAGCGCTCGAATAACCAGCTCCCATACCTTCACGATATGACTGTTCGCCAGGATTGTAGTGACTATCCTGGGCTTCTTTTTCATCATTCGGCAATGTTGATTTAGGAGACACCATAATTGTTTCTCATTATACTCTACGCACCAGGGTTTTGGGATTGTCCCATTCCGGGTTGTTGGGCGATTTGGGGGTTAGTTGTAATCAGTTGCTGTTCAGTTGGGCTGGCTTGAATATTAATATGGACGTGGCTTTGGCCAGCAAAGAACAAGCCTTGTCCAATTGGGAAGTTTGCCAAGCGCTTTTTTTCTTCCTCGGTTAGTTTGAAAACGTCTGATAAAACGTCGACTGCGCTGGCGGATTGTTTCAATAAAAGCTGCATTGAGCTGTTGGCTACAATCGCGCGGCCCATTTTGCTTCCCATGAAGTCTTCGACGTCTTGGGTGATGGTTGTCAGGCCAAGGAAATATTTACGGGCCCGTTTTGCCAGGCTAAACAAGAAGTTTGCCGAGTCGTCGTATTTCATTAATTGCCAAGCTTCATCAAC
>JAYVYE010000129.1:0-5476 GCA_043784545.1 Candidatus Microsaccharimonas sp. | reverse complement strand
ACACCACCGGCAATAATTCCGGTACCTGGTGCAGCTGGCTTCAAAAGAACCCGAGCGCCAGAAAACTTGACTTCACTTTCGTGAGGAATTGTTTCATTTACCACAGGAATAATGATCATATTCTTTTTAGCGACATCAGTTGCTTTGGCAATAGCTGCTTGAACATCAGCACCCTTAGCGACTCCGACACCGATCTTTGTTTTGTGGTCACCGATGACAACAAGTGCCTTAAATCGGAAACGACGTCCACCCTTTACAACACGTGACACACGGTCAATGTTAATAACGAGTTCTTCGAATTGCTTTGGTTCAGCTGGGGCTTGTTCACGGCGTTGACCGCGTCCACCACCATTGCCTCGTCCAGTATTATTTTGTTCAGCCATATTAGAACTCCAGACCTTCCTTGCGAGCAGCATCAGCCAGTGATGCTAATCGCTGTGCATATTGACGACCATTTCGGTCGAAGACGATGACATTGATTTTGCTCTTTTTAGCTTTCTTTGCAATATCTAAACCGACGATTGCTGCTTGTTCAACCATTGTGCCAGTTTGCTTGGTACCAACGGTTGTAGCAGATGCAATTGTTTTCTTTGCAACATCATCAATCAGTTGTGCACTGACGTGTTTGTTACTGATAGTGACTGACAGACGTGGTCGTTCAGCCGTACCAGAAATTTTAGCACGAACTCGCTTTGAACGAAGTGCGCGGTTGAGTAGTTTTTTAGAAAGAGTACTCATGATTATTTGCCTGCCTTTCCAGCCTTGCGAAGAATAACTTCATCAGCATACTTAATACCTTTGCCTTTGTACGGTTCGGGCTTTTTAAGGCTGCGAATTTCAGCTGCAGTTTGACCAACAAGTTGCTTGTCGATACCACTAACGGTAATCTCTAATTTGTTAACTTCAAGCGTAACACCAGCCCGTGCGGTGTACTTTACAGGGTGAGAAAATCCAAGGACCATATCAATTTCCTGTCCGCCACCGTTAACCCGGTACCCGACGCCGTTTACTTGGAGCTTCTTTTCAAAAGCTTTTGTTACGCCATCGACAGCATTGTTGAGGAGTGCTCGTTGTAGTCCGTGCTGTGCTTTGGCAATCCGTTGGTCATCTTTACGAGTAACAATAGCAGTTCCATTCTCTAGGGCAACAGTCACGTCTGACAAGTGAGGCACTACCAGCTGACCCTTAGGGCCAACAACGGTAATAGCATCAGTGTCGACCGTGATTGTCACGCCTGAGGGGATGTGGATTGGTAGTTTTCCGATTCGACTCATATCTATTCCTTTTCTTTTAAATTATTCAATTGGATTAATAAACTTTAAGCAGCAGTTCACCACCGAGACGCAGCTTGCGCGCTGCGTGTCCAGTCAGAACACCTTTACTAGTACTAACCAGGACAATACCACGGCCACTCTTGACCTTTGGGATGTCGTTAGCACCAACGTAGACTCGACGTCCAGGTTTTGATAAACGAGTGATTTCATTGATCGTAGAAGTTTCACCTGGGTTGTTGATGGTAACAAACAAAATGTCGCGTGGTTTAGCAGCTTCGATTTTGACGGCGACCAGGTAACCAGCTTTTTTGAGTTCTTTTGCAACAGTGACCTTCAGTTTAGATGAAGGAACACGGATTTCGTTCTTGCCAACCATTACTGCATTTCGAATGCGGGTAAGAAGGTCAGCGATTGGGTCTGTAGTTTGTAATGACATAATCTATTCCTTTCCTACCAGCTACTCTTAGTAATACCAGGGATTTGCCCTGCGGATGCTTTTTCGCGGAAGTTGATACGGCTAAGGCCGAAGCGTCGCATGTATCCACGTGGTCGTCCATGGAGGGCGTCACGGTTCTTCCAGCGGCTTGGTGAACTGTTTTTAGGCAGTTTCTGAAGACCATCTTGGTCACCCATTTCCTTCAGTTCAGCACGTTTAGCAGCAAACTTCAGGATCATTTTCTTTCGTTTTTCGTCGCGAGCGACGGCTGATTTCTTCGCCATTATGCAGTGCCTCCGTCTTTTATATTGCTCTTTTCGAAGGGAACACCAAATTTTTCAAGTAATCCACGGCTGTTCACTTTGCTTCCGTTTTTGATAACGAAAGTGACTTGCAGTCCGTGAATGTGCTGTGTTTCTTCAAAACTTAGTTCAGCAAAAACTGATTGATCAGTCACGCCGAGGTTGTAATTACCGGCTTTGTCGAATGCTTTTGCACTAACGCCGTGGAAATCACGTACACGCGGCATTGTGATGTTGACTAATCGGTCGAGGAACTCGTACATACGAGTACCACGAAGTGTGACACTTAGGCCAACTCGGTTCATACCAGCGCGAATTTTGAATCCGGCGATAGATTTTTTTGCCATGCGGTCAACTGGCATTTGGCCAGTGATTTTGATGACGGTATTTTTTACTACTTCGTAGTGATGTTTGTCATCTTTGTTCTTACCGATTCCAACGCTGACTACAATTTTTTCGAGTTTTGGCACTTCGTTAATATTCGAAAGACCGAGTTCGGCTTGTAGTTCCTTGGCGTACGTAGACGCGTACAAGGCTTTCAGGCGAGGAGCGGTAACAACGGCTGTCTTAGTCGCCATTATTTGATCTCCTTACTGTTTGACTGACGAGCAACACGTACTGTGTTACCATCAGCGTTCTTTACGTAACCAACTCGACTTGTTTTACCGCTTTTTTCATCGATAACAAGTGCGACTTTGTGGGCTGACACAGCGATGTGAACATCTTTCTGCCCGCCCCTAGGGTTTAGTTGGCTTGGTTTAATGTTACGGTGTTTTTGACCAATTCCTTCGATCAAAATTCCTTTGGCGGTTACACCGACAACTTTACCAGTAGTGCCTTTATCAGCACCGCTAATCAATTTGACTGTGTCACCTTTAATAATTCGTGCCATATTATAGTACCTCCGGCGCAAGGCTAATGATCTTTGCGTAGCCTTGGTCACGAAGTTCGCGTGGAACTGGACCAAAGACACGAGTTCCCTTAGGAGTCTTGTCATCGTTAATAATTACTGCAGCGTTGTCGTCAAAGACGATTGTGCTGCCGTCTTTTCGACGGATTTGGTTGCGTGTACGAACAACAACTGCTTTCACAACTGATTTTCGCTTTACGACACCAGTTGAGTTAGCCGTTTTGACAGTCGCGACAATTACGTCACCAACGTGTGCGTAACGACGACGAGTTCCGCCAAGAACACGGATACAAAGAATTTCCTTTGCACCACTGTTATCAGCAACGGTGAGACGTGATTCTTGTTGGATCATGTTACACCTCTTCCTTTAGCTCGATTGAGCCACGAGATTTTTCGTCAATAGTCACTAACGTGAAAAACTTAGTTTTAGAAATCGGACGTACTTCCGAAATCGTAACTTTGTCACCCATGTGTGCGTCATTCTTTTCGTCGTGTGCCGTGTATTTACGAGAAACAGAATACTGCTTTCCGTAGATAGGGTGCGTCTCACGACTTGTTACGGTAATAGTGATGGTCTTGTCAGCCTTATCAGAGGTGACAATACCGGTGAGTGTCTTTGCCATATTATTTTTCCTCCTTTAATTCTGATTTAATCTCAGCAGCGATAGCTATGGCAATAGCAGTGTGCGTACGGGCGATACCTCGGCGCTGAACGGTCAAGACGTGCGGATTAACCAATTCGCCTTGCTTGTGGCTCCTGCGAGACTCAAGGTATTCAGCTTGAAGTGCTGCCAATTCTTGATTCAATGTCACGACAGTCTTCACTTCAGTTGCCTTTTTAGAAGTCTTAACGACAGTTGTAGTTTTCTTTGCGTTAGCCATTATGCTTGCTCCCTTATGATGAACTTGGTCTTGACTGGTAATTTGTGTGCAGCCAGGCGCATTGCCTCACGTGCAACAGTTTCGTCAACACCCTTCATTTCGAACAATACAGTTCCAGCTTTTACCTTAGCTACAAAGAACTCTGGGTTACCTTTACCGCTACCCATTTTCACGTCTTGTGGTTTACGAGTACGTGGAGTGTGAGGGAAAATACGGATCCAGATCTTACCACCACGTTTGATGTGACGAGTCATCGCTTGACGAGATGCTTCGATTTGTCTAGACGTGATGTCATTGTTATCTTGCGATTGCAGGCCGTAGTCACCAAAGGCGACGTAGTTTCCGCGCGTTGCGTTACCTTCGTTTTTGCCTTTACGGACTTTACGGTATTTGGTTTTCTTTGGAAGTAGCATTACTTGTCAATCCTCTCACCTTTGTAGATCCAGACTTTGACGCCAATGATACCGGCTGGAGTTTTAGCCCGAGCGGTATGGAAGTCAATGTCAGCCCGAAGTGTGTGAAGTGGTACTGAACCTTCAATAGTTTTTTCACGCCTGGCCATTTCGGCGTTATTGAGACGACCGGCAACTTGGATACGAATACCCTTTGCCCCAGCGTTCATTGTATTGAGTGCGGCCATTTTGGTTGCACGTCGGAAGTTTGCACGGCGCATCAGCTGGTGAGCGATGTTTTCTGCTACAAGCTTGGCTGACATGTCAGGTCGTTTGATTTCTTCGATGTTAATGCGAACTGGTAGACTTGCGATCTTTTCAAGTTCAATTTTTAGTTCTGTAACACCAGCACCACCGCGACCGATTACAACACCAGCTTTGGCAGTGTGAATCGTAACAGTAACAAGGTTAGCAGAACGTTCAATTTCAACACGGCCGATTGTTGGACGAGAGGCGAAACGTGCTTCGACGTGTTCACGGATCTTGATGTCTTCGATCAGAAGGCGTGAAAAATCTTTTTTGCTTGCAAACCAGCGAGAGTCCCAGTTCTTGGTGAGCTGGAGACGGAAGCTAATTGGATTTACTTTCTGTCCCATTATTTGGTCTCCTTTTCAGAATCTGATACGACTGTTTCTTCAGTTGCAGCAGCTACTTTGGCAGCTTTCTTAGGTTTCAACGCCCCAGTCACTTCAACTAAAATATTTGAAGTCTTTTTCTGGAATGGCAATGCACGCCCGCGGCTAGCAGGTTTAAATCTCTTTAAACGAGTACCTGTGGTGACTGAAAGTGTTGCAATAGTTAAAGACTTACCGTCAAAACCATGGTTGTTAACAGCATTTGCAGCTGCGCTTTCAATCGCTTTGATGACAGGTTTAGCAGCACGCTTTGGTGTGTGGTTCAGAATTACAAGTGCATCAGCGACAGTACGGTTACGGACAAGGCTGGCAACCAGACTCACTTTACGTGGGGTTTGGTCAACGCCTTTAGCGTATGAACGGACTTTGTCAGCTGCAGCAACTTGGTGTTTTGTAGTATTAGCCATGATTACTTCGCTTTGCCTCCGTGTTTACGGAACTTACGAGTTGGGCTAAACTCACCGAGCTTGTGTCCAACCATGTTCTCTGAAACGAGGACAGGAATGTGCATTTTACCGTTGTGAACGGCGATCGTACGACCAACCATTTCAGGCGTAATAACACTTGCTCGTGCCCAAGTTTTGA
>JAYVYE010000128.1:0-3722 GCA_043784545.1 Candidatus Microsaccharimonas sp. | reverse complement strand
TTGTGGTTTCGACGTAGCCAGGTGGGCACCCTGATCGTAAAATAAAAGGATTTCTTTAGGGTCGATGGCAGTTCCCTTGATAACGGCACTTTGGTTCGGCTTACCATAGGCAGTAATAATATCTTTTAATGAACAAGCTGGGTAACCGGTGGTGCTACTTTCCAGGGTTAGTACATAAGCGAAGCTGCGACCTGATAAATTCGGTTGCCAAGTTTTACTCGTCAGGACCGAACGAGCCGTCGTACAACTTTCCATCGGCATGACGCGAAGTTTGCCGCTATAAATGGATTGTATCGGTAGGACGCGCCAGTAATCTCCGACCAGTGTATCGACTGGGTGGAGTTTAATATTGCCAGCAATTTGGGCATTACGGTCATCTATATCGGCAGCCGCTGTAGTGTGGGACTGTAAACCCGACAGCACAATCGGGACACTAGCTACAACACAAACTGTTAAAATCATGCCGCCAATAACTAGGAAGTGAGGTGGTACTTTCTTGTCTTTTAGAAAGCAGGCTAAAGCAATAAAACCAGCAAAGAATACGATTGTTAAGTAGCGCGAGTCGACCGGATAATAGTGATTGCTAAAAACGAAAACTCCACCGGCCGCGACTGAGGTAAAAATAAGCAGTAATGATAACTGGGTATAGTCTTGTAACGGTTTAAGTGGTTTCTTGGCGATTTTAACAATTTTTATCAAGCTGGTTTTAAACAATCGTACCATGACAATAATGGCCCCAATGGTTATCAGTGTCGTCACAAGATAGACGAGATATACTGGTTGAATTAGACTGAACAGGTGGTGTGGGATATCTGTGATGATGCGCACATCTACCAAGGGATTAGCACCGAAGTTGGTAAACACACCAGTGATTCCGTAAAATAATCCAATTGCGAAATCTTTTATCGTATGGACAAATCCGTAGGGGCCGGCCCCAATTGGACTGGAGGTATGAAGTAATCCGACGGTGTTCAGGCCCAACAACAAACCAGTTGCACCGACGTAGCCAATGACCGATACGACGAGCCACTTTACGGCCAACTGAATAAGCTGTTTTTGGCGGACAACTATATAGACAGCCAGAGCAAGGATCGCCCCACCAAGACTGAGCGATACAAATAGTTTGTCACTGGCAATCAAAACTATCATTATTACGCTCGCTAGGACGAATGACCAACTGCGGTAGCGCCTGGCATTGATCAGAAATATGAGACTTATGATAAAAACGATATATTCAATATTTCGGGTTGTTACCATCGCAAGATTAGCCGGAAGTAGGGCGCCAGCGTACGGCTCGGCTGGAGTCAAAATTAAACATGCGGCTAGAGCTAGTAGGGTTGTGCCCAGTACTAAAGGTCGTTTGTCGATACGATATAACACGTAAGCCAAGCCGCCAACTGTAATCAGGCACAGCAGTACCGTGATGGTGCTAAACGCAATCGTGCCCCCACCTAGTAATTGGATGAGGCCGAAAAAGGGGAGTTTTAACAAAAAGGTGTGCTGATCTGGGAAGATAGCACCACGAAAGGTATCGATGTCACGGGTAAGCAGGGGATTCACTAATTGGTCGGCATTACCTTGCTGGATGAGTGAGCCGACAATAGCCCAGAAAATAGTTGAAACACCTAAAAGGATAGCCGCATAGATGAGGTAGCGACGACCAAACGGCTTTGTCTTAATTACCTGCAGAAGTTTTTTTGATTGTTTCAGTAAATTCTTGTGGAACCTAGGTATGCTTTTTCTAGCTTTGGGAGTTTTCATAATTTTTCTTTCGTTGTGGGCGCAAATAGTACCCTATAAAAAGCATAGTTCCATAAAGTTGTAATAATAATAACTATTGTACGAACAATAAAAATCGACGTCATATGCTCGAATAGTCCAACTACAACAAGTGTAAATAGGTAATTCCATCCCACCAAAAATGAATAGCCGATTAGTTGTCGTGCCACAGCTTTTTTTGAACGATCGTGATTTTCAAAAGCGACAAATTTTTGTAACAGGTACGCCACAACAAAACCAACCCAAAAACTAATTGCGACAGATATGGTCGGTGATAGTCCTAGACCGTTATGAAGGCCATATAAACAAGCCATTTCAACCAGATATGAGAAGCCACCAACAAAAAGGTACCGAAAAACCCTATTTTTAAGAAGGGCTGGAATCACTTTTGGTCGACTCCGATAGAATGTGCTTTATTGATGATATACAGTGGTCGTTGCTTGGTTTGGTTATGAATACGGGAAACATATAATGACAGAATACCTTGTGAGATAAGGATGATACCCACCAAAAACAACAGTCCAATAGCTAGAAAAGCTGTTCCACTAAATTTCCATCCCATAGGGTCACGAAGCAGCAACTGCTCGATACTCACCGTCACACCCAGAAGTGCGCTGAGAAAGGTTATTACTACGCCGATATAGCCAAAAATATATAAAGGCGCCGGGCTGAGTGACACGAAACTATTTACGGCTAATCGTATTAACTGGCGGCTACTGTAGGTGGCTGTGCCAAAGTCACGACTTCTGACGGTGAATTGAACGGTAGCTTGTTTGAATCCAAGCCAATCAATCAAACCACGGGTAATACGATCTGTTTCAGGAAGGGTATTAAAAACTTGCTGAACTTCGGCATCAATCAAGCGGAAATCAGATGCACCAGGCACAAGCTTCACACCAGTGATTTTATTAAATAAGCTATAAAACAGCTTCGATCGTAATCCTTTTAGATTAGAGCTGCTAGAAGCACGTTTTCGGAGGCCAACCACTACTTGAGCACCATCTTGCCACGCCTCGATAAATGCCGGAATACGGTCGACCGGATGTTGGCCATCACCATCAATCGTAATAATCGCGTCACCTTTGGCCTGGTGGATGCCAGCGGTTAATGCGTATTCTTTGCCAAAATTACGGGACAATGAAACTAAACGGACCTGAGGGTTCGTGGCGTGAATAGTGCGAACAACCCCCGCTGTACCATCGGTGCTACCATCATCACAATAAATAATTTCGTATGACGCCATGTCGAGTGTTTCTAAAACATTCGTCAGAGAAAGGTGAAAAGCCTCGACGCCGGCCGCTTCATTAAAGACAGGGACAATGATAGAGAGCGTGAAGGGTTGAGGGTTTGTCATAGTTAGGGCTTATTATATATGAAAAATTCGTTTTCGAAGCGCGCGCATTCCAGTTTGATCTGGCGGAAGGTCGTGGACAATAATTGAGTTGATATAACCAGTGCTGACTTTTTTATTTCGCTGGATAGTACTACGTAGCAAGATACTTCTGGTCCAAAAATATCCAACCGAGGCCAACCAGCCTTTTAGGGCAGGTACGCCGACACCATTTTTGACTGCATTACCAAAAAATAACACGTACAACAGTAGTAATCGGGCACCGATTGGCAGTAATAACCCAGTCGGTACATTTTTCGTGTAAAGAAGTGGAATATTTTTAAACGTTTGATAGACGGTAAAGCCTGGAATCTTGCTGCTAGTCGCACCTTGTTTGTGGTAAGCTATCGCTTTATTCGTAAAATAAACTTTATGGCCAGCTAGCTGAGCACGAAAACTTATATCGACATCTTCGTAGTAGGCAAAGAAGCTTTCATCGAAAAGGCCAATTTCTTTGAATAAGGATGTTTTGTAGAGTGTCGCACCGCCCGACCCGCTAAAAACAAAGCCCGGATCGGGCGCGTCACTCGTTTTGTCGCCACGATTACGCGGG
>JAYVYE010000127.1:0-1649 GCA_043784545.1 Candidatus Microsaccharimonas sp. | reverse complement strand
CGAAAACTCCACCGGCCGCGACTGAGGTAAAAATAAGAAGTAATGATAACTGGGTATAATCTTGTAACTGCTTAATTGGTTTCTTGGCGGTTTTGATACTTTTTACCAAACTAGTTTTAAACAGTCGTACCATTGTAATAATAATCCCAATAGCGATGGTTGCAGTCACAAGAAAAACAAAGTTGCCTGGTTGGATAAGGCTGAATAAACGGTGGGGAATGGCCGTGATAACACGCACATCTGCCAAGGGATTAGCACCGAAGTTGGTAAACACACCAGTGATTCCGTAAAATAGTCCAATTGTAAAATCTTTTACGGTATGGACAATTCCGTAGGGGCCGGCTCCGATCGGACTTGAGGTGTGGAGTAATCCGACAGCGTTCAAACCCAGTAACAAACCAGTTGCACCAACGTAGCCAACGACAGATACGACCAGCCATTTTATAGCTAGGCGTATGAGCTGTTTTTGACGAACAATCAGATATGTAACAAGGGCAAGAATTGCTCCGCCAATACTGAGCGATACAAATAATTTGTCACTGGCAACCAAAACTATCATTATTGCGCAAGCTAGGACAAATGGCCAACTGCGGTAGCGCTTGGCATTGATCAATAACAAGAGACTGATAATAAAAACGATATATTCAATATTGCGGGTGGTCACCATCGCAAGATTAGTCGGAAGCAGTGCTCCGGCGTACGGTTCGGCTGGAGTCAAAATTAAGCAAACCGCCAATGCGAGTAGTATGGTGCCAAGTACCAAAGGTCGTTTGTCGATCCGGTAGAGCACATACGCCAAGCCGCCGACTGTCACCAGGCACAATAGTACCGTGATAGCGCTAAACGCAATTGATCCCCCACCCAGTAATTGGATAAGGCCGAAAAAAGGAAGCTTTAACAAAAAGGTATGTTGATCTGGAAAAATAGCACCACGAAAGGTATCGATGTCACGGGTCAGTAAGGGATTCACTAATTGGTCGGCATTACCCTGCTGGATGAGTGAGCCAATGATAGCCCAGAAAATAGTCGACACACCAAGAAGGATAGCCGCGAAGATGAGGTAGCGACGACCAAACGGCTTCGTTTTCATTATCCGCTGAAGTTTTTTTGATTGTTT
This sequence comes from Candidatus Microsaccharimonas sp., assembly GCA_043784545.1. GTDB lineage: Bacteria > Patescibacteriota > Saccharimonadia > Saccharimonadales > Saccharimonadaceae > Microsaccharimonas. The sequence continues at coordinate 532 of JAYVYE010000127.1, read as the reverse complement.
CAGCAAATTCTTTTGAAACTTATGTATGTTTTTTCTTGCTTTGGGAGTTTTCATGACTTTTCTTTCGTTGTGGGTGCAAATAGTACCCTATAAAAAGCATAGTTCCATAAAGTTGTAATAATAATAACTATTGTACGAATAATAAAAATCGACGTCATGTGCTCGAATAACCCAACCACAACGAGCGTAAATAGGTAATTCCAACCGACTAAAAGCGAATAGCCGATCAGCTGTCGAGCTACAGCCTTTTTTGAACGGTCGTGATTTTCAAACGCGACAAATTTTTGTAACAGATAGGCGACGACGAAACCTACCCAAAAACTAATCGCCACAGACACGGTCGGTGATAATCCTAGACCGGTATGAAGGCCATATAAACAAGCCATTTCAACCAGATATGAGAAGCCACCAACAAACAAGTACCGAAAAACCCTATTTTTAAGAAGGGCTGGAATCACTTTTGGTCGACTCCGATATAGCTAGAAACAGACAAGGGCACCTGTTTTATAACCGTCACTTTATTAAAAGAAGG
>JAYVYE010000126.1:0-7278 GCA_043784545.1 Candidatus Microsaccharimonas sp. | reverse complement strand
AGTGTCAGGGGCATAGTTAATTCTTGACCTGGGAATGTTCCCCTAAAAACTGCATCAGTGCTAAGTATGATCTGTGGTCCACCAAAGTTAATTGGAACTATTCCAGCTGATTGAGAAGGAAGCAGATCGTAAAATACACCAACTTTATTAGAATCTGGTCCGGCTTGATTTAAGGCATCGTAAACCCTCGCTATAAGCGTATTTTGTCCAATCATAAGATCGCTTTGCATGGTAAAAGTTCCGGTAGTGGTACAAATAGTCGAGCCAGCAAAAATGTCATTCTTGTATATTTCTACTAGCGTATTAGCCGGACAGGTACCAGATACTTCAATTGGTGATGCGCTGAACCTTTTGCCATCAGCTGGAGATGTAATGACTGCGGCAACTGTCGGAGGTTTACCAGGTACAGTACCTGTCAAAGAGATAGAGCGTGACTCTGGACCAGGGCTGAGGGCGAATGTTGTATAGGCAGAAAGTGGAATCGCAGTGATGAGTAACAAGACGATAAGCGGTAAGTACGAGGTATAGGCATGGGGACGGAGCTTGCCGGTATGGTGATCCTTGATTAGTTTTACCCCGTGTAACATATGCAATAGTATAGCATGAACGGAATAGCGTCGCTGGTACATAAGTCTACTTGCGGCGACTAATACGGATCCGAGGCTTTTGGATGCGTGTGACGCCAGTCGCTTTACCAACGATCATACGGTTGTAACGTCGAATGAGGTAGCGAAGGACAAAGAAGACAATGACGAGCGCAACGATAACGATGGCGATCAAGGTGTACGGAATAACCCAGAAGGTAATTGATTGCTTTAGTTCAGTCCCAGAACCACCATAGGTAAGTGTAAAGTCAGCTGTATATTTACCAAATAAGATCTTGTTACCGATGACAGAATCATCCAGTTTTTGTTCAAATTTCCTGGTACTATTTGCCAAGATAAGGCGCTGCTCGGAATTAACTTGAAGTGTTGCGACAGTCTTACCGAACATATCTTTGACTGTAACAATGCCAGTTGGCTGTTCGAATGTATTTCCGGTATTCTTTACGCGTTGTACAAAGGTGATTGGTTTGCCTTGCAGCAGTGAACTTGCTTGACCGTTTCCGCTGTTAGTGGAGAACTCTTCAATATTTATTTGCTCTTTGGCTTGGCCACTGACCTTTATGAAAACGAGTGAACCAAGACTGGCATTAAGGGAAACCCCTGACGAACCTTTCAGCTCGGGGGGAACACCGGTGAATCGAATTATACCGTAGTAACCACCTGGTGCGGCGTTCGTAGGTATATTAATCGTGACTTTAATTGTTTTTACTTGTCGTGATTTAAGTGTCGATGGAGTGATCGGAAGAATCCAAGTTTTGATCGAAAATGGAGAAATGCTGTTATCAAGAATAACTTTCGGTGTGCCATCTTCACCATTGGCTTCGAAGTCGTTTACCTGGCTAGTGACATACAAATCAGATGCTGAAACATCACGCAGACTAATATTGGTGGTCAGTGACTGGCCGGGATCACCGGTAATGCTAATGACTGGAGGACCAATTTCAAGTGCTTGGCCGGTGCCGGCTGCTTGGGCGGCTGCCAGGGATGAAGGTGCAAGTAGTGCGATGGCAGTAATGAGTACAGACGAAAATGAGAGTAATGTCTTTCGGCGAATCATTGTTAGAAGGTTGCCGTACAAATGTAGGTCAAGGTAGACGTGTAGGTACCAGATGCTTGGTTACCGGCTACGTTGACAACATAGGCTGATGTAAAGATTTGAGCATTGGTTGGGCCGGCACCACCGTTGGCACTGTTGGCAACAACATCTCCCGAAAGAAACTTGAAGCTATCAACAGTACTATAGCCAGTAGCTGCTTGGCCCTTATAGTTTACGCCGTCGGCAGCAACGGCGACTTCTGCACCGGCAGCAACTGTTGAGGTTGCAACGGTATTGAGTTTGAGGTTCATACCGAACTGGCCGGTGCCTCTTACTCCAGCTCCAGCGGTTGCCATCGCTGGAATTGTGTTACCTCCAGAAGTGAGGGTGACGCCGTTTACCGTAATGCTATAGCCTGATGCGGCATTGGTCGAGGCAGCCATTTGCGATGTAGCAGTTGCTGTGTCCGTCGGTGAGAACAGTTGGTTGAATGTGACTGCACCAGTCGTCGCGATTGTACAGTCAGGAATAGTCGCTGTAATCGAAATCGTCAGACCTACGCAGAAGATAAGTGATTCTGGCATGGTTCCCGTAAGAACGATTTGGGTTGCAGTGCTAGCAGCTACCGTGCCTGTATCGATAGCGCTGCCGGTAGCATTCGTCGCAACGAAGGTTGAAATACGCACGAAGAAGGTTTGGTTTGTTGTAGTCGGGTTGGTGACCGTTGCTAGGGTAACGGAAATCGTCCCCGCTGCTAATGCACTCCTGGTGATATAGGGTGATCCGTTTGTCGTATTTACGATTGTTGCCGTCGAGGCCCAACCGGTTCCAGCCGAAATGGTTGCGGATGTTGTCAGCAGGCCAGTTGGTGTCGTACAGGCACCACCTGATGCGGTCGTACAATATAGAAATTGGACTGAACCGACTGCGGTGCCAGTTGGTGACGTGAAGTCAAATTTATGTTTAACAACACCACCTGGTTTTGAGCCACCGTCTGAACCACCAGCTTGTAGTGTCAGACTGCGCGTGGTGATCTGGGCTGCGTAAGTGTTTTGTGCACTAAATACAGATGCAACCAGCGCTGTCAGTAACAGTACGCTTAAAAATAAACCTTTCCTCAATCTCATAACGGAATTGTAGCATGAGCATTAACTGAGCGTCAATGAGAATTAGAATAACCGTTTTAGAATGTAGGTGTGCAGATATATGTCAATGTAGATGTGTAAGTACCAGCGGGTTGGCTACCAGGAACATTTACGACGTAGGATACGGTGAAGATTTGGGCGTCTGAACCACCAGCACCACCGTTGGTACTGTTAGCAACGACATCGCCAGTGGTGAATTTAAAGTTGTTAACTGTTGCATATCCGGTAGCGGCAACACCACGGTAGTTAGTACCGTTCGAAGCTACGGCTACTTCGAGACCGAAGCCAGATACCTGGGACGCTGTCGTAAGGGTATTCGCTTTAAGGTTTAGGCCAAATTGACTTACTCCGCGTGCTACAGTGGTCGAAGCTGACATTTGTGAAACTGTGTTTCCACCAGATGTTAAAGTCGGTCCGTTGATAGTGATTGAGTAACCAGACCCAGCGTTGGTCGAAGCGGCAAGTTGTGATTGAGCCGTGGCAGTATCAACAGGTGAGAAGAGTTGATCGAAGGCGACCGCTCCTGTACTTACCGTACTACAATCTGGGACTGAGACAGTGAGTCCAATTGCTTGACCAGCGCAGAAGACAAGTGATTCTGGCATTGTTCCACTGAGTAGGATTTGGGTTGCTGTCGCAGCGGTGACGTTACCAGCATCAGTTGATGCACCGGTTGTATCAATAGAGGCATAGGTAGAGATACGGACAAAGAAAGTATAGTTAGTGGCCGTTGGGTTGGTAACGGTGCTCAATGTGTATGACGTGACAATTGGCCCAGTTACACTGGCCGAAGCACGCGTCAGGTACGGCGCGCCGTTAGTCGTATTATTCAAAGTGAATCCAGCAACACCACTTTGGGCAGAAAGTGTCGCCGAGGTAGTGAGTAGACCGGTTGGGACAATGCAGGACCCACCAGAAGCCGTCGTACAGTACTGGAACTTGATGGATCCGACATTGGTTGATGAAGGTAGGGTGAAGGCAAAGTCGTGTTTGACAACTCCACCTGGTTTTGAGCCGCCGTCAGTTGCACCGGCTTGTAGCGTTAAACTACGAGTAGTAATTTGCGATGCGTAGGTGTCAGTCATAAAAACCGCTTGGGCAATAAATGTGGCCAAGACGACAACTCCTACGAGAAGGGGTGCGAACTTACGCGTTTGTACTATCATTTTTTTGTTCTCTTTTGTTTGTTTTATGGTGGTTGTTGATCTGATAGTAGCATTACCGGCATACAGTGTCAATAATGAAAACGAACAATTTTTTAAAACTGGGGATAACTTTAGTAGGTACCAGTCACTATGAGGGTTTGACTGCTGCTATATTGCCCACCTGGTGTTAGTCCAGCTACATTGACGAGGAACGTAATGGTGTAATTCGTTTGACCGGAACTTTTGGCAGCCAGAGCAATCGTCTCACCATTCACATACCGATAGGAATTTGGTGTGCCATAGTTCGGAGCGATACCCCCAAAACCGTACTGACCATTATCTGGATTGGATCCAATTGAGCTTGGTGAAGTGTTGGCGACGAGGTTCATTCCAAACTGCTCTATGCCGATGGTTGAAGCTGTGTTGGTGGCCAGGGCGGGAAGGACCTTTCCGTTATTGGTTGGTGAGGTACCGGCAATTTGGACGACGTAGCCATAGCTGGTGTAGTTTAGGATTGAAAAAGTTGCCGTTGTTACTGCGGCTGCCCCTGCACTGAAAGTCGGAAATGTAATTGCACCTGAAGTAATTGCCACTGATAAATTAGGATCAGCTGATGTTTTTGAACCAGCGTTTGCCTGGAAGGCTGTTGATTTTGAGTTACCAATCGCGGTATCACCAACCGCATCAGTCGACTTAAAGTTTGTAGAGGTTGATTGCAGTGAACTTCCGGAACCAATACTACTTTCATTCAATTGATAATTAGCAGATTTAGGATCCACCGCATAAGCAGCCGAAGAAACAATGGCAGTCACTGAAACTGTCATTACAAGAATAGTAATTCCAACAATACCCTTTCGCATAGTTTCTATTGTTGAGGATTAAAGCGAATTTTGCAACTGAGGGCATAAGCGGTTTGCCCATGGGCAACAAAAACGATATACTAACCTTAACACTACAGCTCTAAACAAAATGGCAGAAACACATACAACAGCACAGTCGGACGAACTTCCAGCACCAGAGGTACTGACTGTTCAGAGTGACGACGGATCACAGTCGCCAAAGATTGCTTCATCAGTGCTTTCGGGCCGTGCTCAAAAACAACGTCGCCAGATAACCTATCGCCCAAGCCACAAAGCAACTTTTATCGGCTTGGCTGTCGTAATAGTGGTCTTGGCGGTAAACGGTGTCATTATCGGTTTTGTTTTAAACGGTAAAACGCCGGTATCTGGTAATGCGAACTCTAATGCTGTCACACTGAGTTCCAGCGTGCTTGATAAATTGGGCGTCAGCCGAAACGCGGTTGGTAATTCGAATGAAGAACTGGCGATTGGACCAAATACAAAGTTCGGAGGAACAATTCTTGTCAGCGGCAACACCAAAATCGGTGGAGAATTAACGTTGAACAAGAAGCTATCAGCTCAAGATGCGACACTTACAACACTACAGGCCGGAAACACTTCTTTACAGTCGTTAGCGGTCAATGGTGACATTACTAGTACGAATGTAAATGTTCGTACTGACCTATCCGTTGCCGGGGCAACAAGGTTACAAGGTGCAGTGACAATTACTCAGCTTTTGACTGTCAATAATAACTTAAATGTGATTGGAAGTTTAGCAGTAGGTGGGACACTGACTGCTCGGACCTTCCAGGCGAACAGTCTCACTTCAGAAAACACTTTGACTGTTGGTGGGCATATAGTAACAGCTGGTGCAGCCCCTAGCGTTGGGCGTGGTGCTGCTACTGGTTCGAACGGCTCAGTTTCGATTAGTGGTAACGACACATCGGGAACGGTCGCGGTCAACACCGGAACAGGTGCTGGGAACGGATTGCTAGCCCAAGTTGCGTTCCGGACATCATTTCCAACGACGCCACACGTCGTCGTGACACCAATTGGGGGACCGATAGGAAGTTTCTACATCACCCGGACAGCTGGTGGGTTTAGTATTTATGTTTCAAATGCTGTTTCACCAGGTGGCTATGCATTCGACTACATCGTGATGCAATAATTAAATATTTGCGAATAACATAACTTGATCATCGCGAACGGTCAAAATACCATTTCGAACCTCAAATGTAATCAGGTCTTTATCTATGCCGTTATCAATACGTATCTCGCAGGGAGTCAGCATCGTAAAAAAATCAGCGTGGCCAGGCAAGACGTCAAACGGCCCAACTTTATTAAACGCTGATAATGAAACCGCTTCACCTTCGTAGTAAACGTGAAACGGCGCCCGAGCGATGACTTTTATGGTAGCGTTATCGTCGTGTGTCATTTCTTGTCTTCAGTCTTTTCTTCATTTGGTGGAGCGTCTTCAACAATCTCTTCGATACCTTTTAGCGTTTGCTCGAGTGTGTAATATTCACCGGGTTGGCCCGAAAGGTGTTCGGCGACGGTAAAATTTTGCGAAAAGAATTGAATCAGTTTTTTAGCTTTTTGATAATCAGCTCGGTCAATAGGCGATAGCTCATTCTCACCAACAATGGCAATAATGTTTTTTAAGGAGTCATACTTTTGCATAATTGCCTGGACACGTCCGGCCAATTTATAATGTCTTTCGCCAACAATTTGGGGCGTTAACAGTGAAGAGGTTGTTTTCAAAAGGTCAACCGCTGGCCGAATACCACTTTCTGCAATGCTACGAGACAGTACGAGGACAGAGTCGAGCTGCTGTGAAATTGCTTGCACGGCTGGGTCAGACAGGTCGTCCGCTGGGACGTAGATAGCTTGGACGGACGTAATCGAACCTTTAGCAGTTGAGCTGAGGCGATCTTCTAAACGACGCAGTTCGGCGAAAACAGTAGGTGAATAACCACCCTCGGACGGGATCAGGCCAAGGTTAGTGGAAAGCTCGGTTAAAGCTTGAATATGACGATAAATATTATCCACAAAGAACAGCACGTCGCGACCTTCTTCGTCGCGGAAATATTCAGCCGCTGTCGCTGCAGCTGGACCAACCATTGAACGAATTGCTGGCGTCGCGTCCATCTGGCCAAAAAACATCACTGTATTTTTCAGCACGTCAGTATCTTTAAGGGTTTGATATAGTTCGTTACCTTCACGAATACGCTCACCAACACCACAGTAGATCGATAGACCATCGCTACTTTTAGCCACGTTATTAATCATTTCAGTCGTTAGGACAGTTTTACCAACACCAGCACCACCGATAATGCCAATCTTGCGCCCTTTAACGAACGGCGTCAAAAAGTCGATAACTTTCAGGCCTGTTTCTAGTAGTTCTAGTTTTTCAGCGTTACGATAGGTTTTAATACCACTTGGTTCGGTAATAACGCGGCGGTTATCTTCAATCGCCGGGCCTTTATCGAGTGGTTCACCGAGGGCATT
>JAYVYE010000125.1:0-2331 GCA_043784545.1 Candidatus Microsaccharimonas sp. | reverse complement strand
TATTTTTACATTTTTTTGGTCACGAAGCTCCTCTTTTCGTCTGGGCTATTGCCTGCGGATTACTGATTGGCGTTGGTCTCGCCGTTTGGTTTTTTTACTATCGTCGCGAAAAGGGAACCTCACTATGGATTCCCCGTTCATTCGCCCGTCACCTCAGCGACCGTAGCAAGGCAACCGCGTCAAGTGCTGAGGCCTTCAGCCTTGGGCTTACCACTGTTATTAGTGAGTTATTGTTTATCGCCGCGCCGATGATAATCAGTGGGCTGGTGCTCATTCAATTACCGGGCGCCTGGCAATTGGTTGGAATCGCTATTTACTCGGTCATTTCTCTGCTGACCCTCTTTAGTATCTGGGTCCTGATTAGTAGCGGCCATCGTCTTAGTGCAATTCAAAAGTGGCGCGAAGATAACAAACACTTTTTACAATTTGCGGCTGGTGGTGCTTTGGCTGTCCTTGGTTTTTTTGTCTATGTATGCAAAATTTTATCTGACGTTGCAGGGATAGCCTAATGATTTTAACTGGGGGCAATGGCAACCACGTTGACATCGTAAAACGTAAAGGCCAACGTCCAACCGAAGCTTTTGACCGCGCCAAATTGCATCAAAGTATCGTTGCCGCTACTCTCAGCGCTCGTACGCCCGAGGGCCAGGCTGACAATATTGCCCATGCCGTCACAAATTACGTCCTAGAATGGCTCGAAAACCGACCAGAGGTTACTAGCCACGACATTCGGCTGGTCGCCACTAGGCACCTGCGAGCCCATCATCCCGATGCCGCATATTTATACGAACAACACCGAACGACATTATAGAAAAAATAAAGGAGAATCACCATGGCCCAAGCAGCACACAGATTTGACTATGACCTAATCGTGATCGGTAGCGGTGCCGGCGGTAGTGCGGCCGCAACAATTGCTGCGCGAGCTGGTAAGCGCGTTGCTATCATTGAAGCCGATACGTTTGGCGGTGATTCACCAAACTGGAGTGACGTCCCGACAAAAGCCCTCTTGCACGTCGCTCGTTTGTACGACGAGGCTCGTCACGGCGATATTTTTGGCCTGCGCGTTTCTACCCTTGGCTACAATTACCCCTCGATTCGGGCTTGGAAAGAATTAGCCGTTAGACGCACCGGTGCTGCCGGCAATCGTAAGTTCTACGAAAGCCACGGTATTAGTGCTTTTAATGCACCGGCCCATTTTCTTAGTCCAAATGAAATTAGTGTTAACCGGCGGCACCTATCGGCCAGTCATTTTCTGATTGCTACCGGATCGACGTGGGTAACACCGAACATTCAAGGTTTGATCGACCTGCCCTTTTTTACGCCACGTACGATCCTAGAAGCAATTCGTCCACCCAAGAGCTTATTCATTATTGGCGGTGGTAGCCACGGCGTCGAAATCGCTCAATTAATGGCAACCTTCGGAACCAAGGTCTACATCGCCGAGCAAGCCAGCCGGATTCTGCCAAAACAAGATAGTGAAGCAGGGGAGTTACTGGAAAAAATATTGACCGAACAAAAAGGCGTCTCTGTCCTCACCCACACGCGTGTCCTGTCAGTCAGTAAAGAAGGCCTTAGCAAAAAAATCCTCATTTCTCGTGGTGGCATTGAGAAATACATTAAAGTCGATGAGATTTTAGTCGCCACTGGCCGCACACCCAACCTCGACCTTGGCCTCGAAAATGCTTCTATTAGGTATACACCAAAGGGTATCGAAGTAAACGATACCCTCCAAACAAGCGTCAAACACATATACGCTGCCGGTGATGTTTTAGGCCGAAACAGACATACCCACAGCGCTCTGCTTGAAAGCCGGATCGCCGCCCACAACATGTTTGAAAAAAACAAGGTTATCCCCGACTATACCGCTACCCCAGGAATAATATTTACGACTCCTGAAATTGCCCACGTTGGCCTATCAGAGGATGACTGCCGTAAACGCGACTTACCTATTAAAAAGTCGATCGCACCATTGAACTTAATAGCTCGTAGCAATACGTCAGATTTCCGTGACGGATTCGTGAAACTTATCAGTGATAAAAAAGGCGTCATCTTGGGCGGAACAATTGTCGCTCCTGGCGCCGGTGAAATGATTCATGAAGTCGGCCTCGCCGTGAAGCACTCACTGACAGCCGCTCAGCTAGCAGACACCCCCCATGCCTTTTTGAGCTGGTCAGAAGCGATTCGGATTGCTGCAACAAAACTGCTGTAGGACGTTGTAAAACCCGGCTCAATCTGTTAATATAGAGACTGCGTCGCGGGGTGGAGCAGTGGTCAGCTCGTGTGGCTCATAACCACAAGGTCGTAGGTTCAAATCCTACCCCCGCAACCAAG
>JAYVYE010000124.1:0-1717 GCA_043784545.1 Candidatus Microsaccharimonas sp. | reverse complement strand
GAGACTGCGATGCCGTTTGCAAATGTGGTCGTACCAGTACCCGTCACCGCGAGGTTGGTGGTGGAGGCATTCATGAGCAGTGTGTTACCTGTGAGTGTTGAGGACGCTATGATTGCAGAGAGGTTGGCGTTGAATTGACCTCCGAGGTTAAGGGTTGAAGCGATCGTTGTTGAACCAGTGACGTTAAGTGCGGTTGTGGTTGCACCGATGAATGTTGCTCCCCCGTTGAATGCGAGTTGTGTGGTGGTGGCATTGTTTGGGAAGAGGTAGGAGAAGTTTTGGTAGTCCACACCGAGAGTAGCTGCAATCAACTGACCAAGTGCACTTGTTTTAAGGAGTGCGTTAGTCACTGACGTTACGGCAAAGTTTGTTGAAGTAGCATTTACATAGGTAGGAGACGTACTTGCCGTAAATACTCCTGTTGCAGAGTTGTAGGTTAAGTAGCCATTAGCTGATGAGAGTGATGAGGAAGAGATCTTGCCCTGGAAGGTGGTGAAGTCTCCTGATGAGAGGTAGCCGTTTTGAGCAGTGTTTGCTTGCTGGATAGTGAATGCACCAGTTGATGAGTTGTATGCAAGTGGCGTGGATGCTGAAAGTGACGTTGAAGAGATTTTGTTGTTGAACGTAGACCAGTCAGAGGATGTGAGTACTCCTCGGTTTGTGGCTGATGCTGAGGGGAGATTGAAGGTGATCTGTTGACCCGAGCCCGTGATGGTGAAGTCGCTTCCTGTGGTTGAGGTTGCGAAGGTAACTGCACCACTACTGGTTGTAGAAAAACCAGTTCCTATGCCAGTTATAGAGCCTGTGCCGCCTCCTGCGCTGATGCAGGTTCCATTAACGGCGAAGCACCCCGTGGCCAAATTAATACCATTTGCAGCTGTCGTTGTGCCTCCGTTGAGGGCGAGTACTCCACCCACTTGAAGCGCCGAAGCAATGGTTGTCGAACCGGTGACAGCGAGCGCTGTACTAGTTGCACCAATTGCCGTGATACCTCCACTAAACGAGAGTGTCGTTGAGGTGGCGTTCCCCACAAATGGATACCCGATTGTATTTGTTATAAAACCTGTAGATGCGTTGTAAGAAATTCCATTACCTGAATTGAGTGATGATGAGGAAATTTTGTTGTTGAAGGTCGTGAAGTCAGTGCTGGAGAGGTAGCCATTTGAGCCTGTTGTGCTTTGAGTAATAAAAAGTGTCGAACCCGAAAATGCCAGAGGTGATGCAATAGTGACGGTCTGTACACCACTGGTACCGTTTCCTAAAAGTATACCGCTCAAAGTTGATGAACCGGTACCACCTCTCAGAACTGAAAGTGAACCAATAGTATCTGCAGTAAGGTCAATAAGCGAGGTAGCTACAGACCCGTTTGTTGCCTTCAAGAATCCGGATACTGATCCCAAAGTAAGGTTACTTGCAAACAAATTTGTCGTTGATGCTGTTGTGGCAAACAAGCTTGTAGTCGTGGCTCCGCTGGCTTTGAGGTTAAGAAATGTCGCTAATCCCGCGTTCGAAATTGAAAAAAGTGTCGTTGACGCATTGTTTGCTACTTCAAAAGCTAAGTCTGAAGGTTTGGTTGAGGACCCCCATACGGTGAGCTTGGCATACGGAGTTGAGGTACCGATTCCCACACTCTCACTATTTGTGGTGAGTCCCACCAGACCGCCTGCCTCTGTCCATCCTCCCGCCGATGCTGCTGTAAAGCTTTGGAAGGTACTGC
>JAYVYE010000123.1:0-4013 GCA_043784545.1 Candidatus Microsaccharimonas sp. | reverse complement strand
ATGGTGCCACCGTGTCGAGATTTTTCTTTAAAGCGTTGGTATTCAATTACTTTTGATTTCAAGTTGGTGATTCGTTTCTCGATCATTTCAAATTCGTTCATTTGGCTACCGGTCGAGACGGCGTTTTGCTTTAGGTAGGCATCATAATTGCCCTTGAAGCTTTGTGAACCACCGTCTTTTAGCTCGACGATACGGTCAACTTCGCGGAGGACATCGCGGTCGTGCGTGATCAGTAAAACACCTTCGCGGGCGCCTTTAAGCCAGTCGATAAACTGGTCTTTGGCAATATAGTCCATGTGGTTGGTTGGTTCGTCCACTAATGCCAAGTGGGCATCAGAGTGCATGATTTTTACAACTTCCACTAAACGCTTTTGGCCACCAGAAAGAGTAGAAAAGGCTCTATGCGCGATAGCGGGCAGCTGGAAGTTGGTCAGCTCACGCTCAATTTGTTCTTCAATTTGATAAAAGCCTTTGTCGTCAAATCGGACCAACGCGTCACTATATTCGTGAATCTTTTTCATATTATCGCCCATAGTTTCTGGGTATGTTTCAATAATATGGCTCAATTTCGAATATTCGGGTAGACCTTGTAAGACGTATTGTAAAACTGTTTTGTCACCAATATCGTGATACTCTTGTTGAGTTGCAACAACGACAGTACCAGGTTTGTAAGTAATGTCACCAGTGAAATCTTTATCCATACCGGCTAGGATGCCAAAAAGAGTTGACTTACCAACGCCATTCCGTCCAATCACACCGATTTTTTCGCCATCATTAATAGTAAAGCGCACATTTGACATGAGCGATTTTGGTCCAAAGGACTTTTCGGAAATAGTAATATCGGAAATCATAACTTATCCATTGTAACAGATGTCAGCCGGCATGTCCTTGCAGTATCATATTTTCTGTGACATAAATATAATAAATCGCTTCGAAGCTACTTCGGTTCGTTAAATTACTCGTACATTTGGAGACTACAATTTCCTAAAACGCCCTTGATGCCTAAGCAATCGGGTGGTGCTTACTTTCAACATTGTCTCGGCCATACTTCATGACTTTCGTCATCCAAATAAGTTCAATCCAGGCATTCTTTACGTACTCACGATAATTTTCGTTTAGCAAATTGCCGTCGTCGTCAAACAACTCTTGAACTTTGGGAAACTGCATATCTGTAAATGTAGCTGCCATTCCCATTTCGCGCACCGTCGTGACTAATGCTTCAATCGCTCGAACGCCACCCCATTGACCTGATGACACACCAGCAAAAGCAACTGGTTTATGAACATAGTTTTTAAGCTCGCTATCGAGCATTCGTTTTAGCGTGCCAGGCATACTGTGGTTATATTCAGGCGTAACAATAAAGAAACCCTCAGCCCGATCGGTCACAGCCGTGTAACGACCGTCTTTACCTTCAGGGTCATTACCATCACCGGGGAAGTAGAAATCTTTTGGATCGATTACTTCAGTTTCAACGTCTTCGAAGCTGTTACCAACTTCGGCTACCAAGCGGGCAGCATATATACTTTTTCGTTGTTCACGGGTAGTTCCGGCTAAAACGGGGATATATAGTTTTGACATGGTATAGCTCCTTATTTTCTCTAGTATAAGCTAAAGCAGGATCTGGCGATATGGTTTAGCTTAATCGAACACTCAATCCAATTCCACCAAATTCTTGGCAGACAAACACCGGTACCGTAGCAGTACTTAAAGTAATGTCATAGCTATACCCAATTTCATTAAAGTCTTTCAGCGCCTCAACAGTTTCAATCTGCCGTGTAATCATCCAATGAGCAAAAGCACCTCGAGCAATTTTAGTATGTACAACTACAAATGTCGGTTTATGAGTTTTCGGATTAACAGTTAAAAAGCGGGGACTAACTATCCGAGCTGGATCAACAAACTTCGTTACCGTTTTCCCATATTCAACCGCTGATAGATCAACAATGACTTCATCTGCGGGTAAAACTCGCGCAATTGTATCACCCCAAAAAGCGTACAAATTTTTTTCAGGTAACGTCGGAAAACGATAGCCAAGCTCAAGGCGGTAGGGGTAAATCCCATCAAGCGGACAAAGAATACCGTACAGCCCCGATAAAATTCGCAGGTGTTTATTGGCATACATACGGTCTTGATGCGTCAGCGAACCAACTTGTAATCCGCTATAAATATCACCAAGAAAGCTATCGATTGCCGGCCTCTGACTATGGGGCGCTTCCGTCCAACTTTGTAATAATTGCCGTGTAACCAAAGAAAGTTTTTCCGAGACATGCATCGTCTTTTGAATTTCAGCCACTGAAAGTTTCTGGACATAGCTACTTAAAGCCCGAGCTTGCGCGATGAGTTCGGGGGACGATAGGGCTTCAATAGTATTTTCAGCCGCGGGGCGCATCGTTTTTGACGTATGGAGAAGAATGATCATAGTTAAAGTCTACATTAGTTTTGGAGTATCGACGCATTCACAGTATCATAAAGAGATGGAAAACATTGCCGGTGGGCAATACAACGAAACAGTATCGAACCCACCAGGTGAGGTTCATTTATTCCATCCCAAAAATCCGGTTGATAAAGAAGTACTCCACTACATTAAACAGATTCAGACTGATGAAACACCCTCACAGTCCCAGCAACGAAACTTGGTTAAAGGCATCTACCGCAAAGACGAAAAGGCAAAAACTGACTTGCTTGCTTTGAATCGAGGTCTTCTTGCGTCGATCGCCTTTGCCTTTGATGCCCGTAGCTTTGATACTTCAGCCGATATGATACAGGCCGGCTCAACGGCACTGCTGAATGCTGCCGAGACATACGATTTTAAAGGTTCGAAGACAAGCTTTACAAACTATGCGATCCCCCAGCTTCATCAAGCGATGCAGCAAGTTATGCCTGACGTGGAGTTACCGTACTCCTTGAACGATGAAACCCCGCCCCTTCATACGATCTACAAATATCTGTCGACGTTGAAGAAAGAACCGACCCTTGATAGTGAAGGTAACGCAGTTAATCATGAGCCCGAAGCAGCCAGCACACCACTTCGTCCGATTAACGCTGCTAAGGCAGAAGAATCTGGAACAGGGGCCAAAGCTGAAACATGGCTTGATTTTACAGTTTTCGAAATGAGAGTCATCCCGTTTCTACCCCTTGATAGGTCAACCATTATGGAAATAACCGGTATGAGAAATGTGGCAGTACAAATGGCGATCAGTAAGCTCGCTCGGCGAACACGAACGCTTAACCAGCAGGCTTTGGCACTCTGTTTGCACACCGAAGGCTACAAGTTTGTAATTCCGACTCCAAAGACACCATTTAACGATTTTTTTAAACCGCATGAAATTGAAATTATCCAAAACCTTCATCTTTCCAAGCAGGAGCTTGCCTTCAGATTTGGAATATCAGCAGATACGGTGAGTAGCTTGATTTACGAAGCTCGCGTTCAGTCCGGTGCCAAGACTACTACAGAATTACTGCTAATGGCACATATGTATGGTCAAGGCCGAACCAGAACCAACGACGAACGTACCGACGGTACTGACGTATAACAATTAAACTTCTCAAAACTTGGTGAAACTACCGTAATCACTTGAGACAACCGTAAGAATCCGGCGGCAATGTTAAACCTGCGTAATGTTTTTTAAGTAATAGTTTTCGTCATAATTGCACCATACCATAAGCAGGAAGCGCTCTATACAGTACAATAAAGACATGGAGATTCTTCAGTCGAGCTTTATTACCGATTTACCTGTCTACGACTTTCACACGGCGATTACCGACGCCGTTGATGACAATCAAGTAACCATTATTACGGCCGAAACGGGTGCTGGTAAAAGTACCCAAGTTCCACAATATTTAGCCGATCACGGCTATACAAAAGTGATTGTTACTCAACCTCGCATCTTGGCGGCACGAAACTTATCAAAACGTGTCAGAGAAGAGTGGGAAGCTCGTACACACGAAAATAGTAATTACATTATCGGCTACCGGACGGCCCATGAACGCGACGATAATCCCGGCACACAAAT
>JAYVYE010000122.1:0-3175 GCA_043784545.1 Candidatus Microsaccharimonas sp. | reverse complement strand
CGCTAGGAGCCTCTAAATGCTAAAGGGTAGGTACACCCTAACCCTCCCCATTTGGAGAGCTTCTAGCCCTTTACCACGACCCTTCTATGGCCCTTCCTGACTCTAAAGAACAGCGGGTTCTTGATGACTTCAGGGTCTTTATGTTCATTGTGTGGAAACACCTCGGACTGCCTGACCCTACTCCCGTTCAATATGACATGGCGCACCACCTACAACACGGTGTTCGCCGAATGGTTATCGAGGCCTTTCGGGGTGTCGGTAAGTCATGGGTAACCTCCGCATTCGTGTGCTGGTTGCTTCTCCGTTCTCCCCAAACAAAGATCCTGGTGGTGTCCGCATCTAAGGACCGTGCCGACCAGTTCTCCACCTTCGTGAAGCGACTGATTGCAGAGATCCCACTACTACAACACTTGACCCCTGGGATAGGCCAGCGGGACTCCATGATTGCCTTTGACGTAGGCCCTGCGCTGCCAGACCACTCCCCTTCGGTGAAGTCCGTAGGTATCACCGGGCAACTCTCGGGTTCCCGTGCCGATGTCCTGGTGGCAGATGACATTGAGGTGCCTAACAACAGCCAGACCCAGGCCATGCGGGACCGCCTTGCGGAGTCCGTAAAGGAGTTCGACGCTATCCTGAAACCTGGAGGCCGCATCATCTACCTAGGGACTCCCCAAACGGAGATGAGCCTGTACAACCAGCTACCTGAGCGTGGCTATGAGATCCGGGTGTGGCCTGCGCTGTTCCCTGAGGTCTCCAAGATTGACAGTTACAAGGGCACACTGGCCCCGCTGATTGTCAAGCGTCTGCGCGATGACCCCACCCTAGTGGGTAAGTCCACAGATCCCAAGAGGTTCTCTGATGAGGATCTGATGGAACGTAGGATGTCCTATGGCCGTGCTGGCTTTGCACTTCAGTTCATGCTGGACACTAGTCTGTCTGATGGCGACAAGTACCCGCTGAAGGTGGCGGACCTGATCGTAATGTCCTTAAACGCTAACCTTGGACACACCAAGCTGGCATGGGCGAATGATCCTTCAGGGGTCATCAATGATCTACCTAACGTGGCCCTGACGGGTGACAAGTACTACAGACCTATGTGGCGCTCTGAGGATATGACGGAGTACACCGGGGCGATGATGTTCATTGACCCCTCTGGCCGTGGCAGTGATGAGACAGGCTATGCCGTGACCAAGCACCTCATGGGTAACATCTTCTTGCTGGACGCAGGAGGTTCTAAGGCAGGCTATTCCCCTGAGGCACTCCTTGCGCTGGTGATGACGGCCAAGGCCAATCAGGTTAAGCTGATCCAGGTGGAATCTAACTTTGGTGATGGTATGTTCACGGAGTTGCTCAAGCCAGTCCTAGGGAAATACTACCCCTGTACGGTGGAGGAGATCCGTGCCACCGGCCAGAAGGAGCTGCGCATCATTGAGACCCTGGAGCCAGTAATGAGTACCCACAGGCTCGTGGTGGACCAGAAGCTGATCGAGAAGGACTACCGTACCGCTGAGACAGACATCAAGTACAGCCTGTTCCACCAGATGACCCGCATCACCAAAGAGCGTGGGGCCTTGGCACACGACGATAGGCTGGATGCTGTGGAAGGTGCCGTAAGGTACTGGACCAAGAGCATGGCCCGAGACAACGACAAGGCAGGCCAGCAGTTCAAGGACAAGCTGATGCAGAAGGAACTTAAAGACTTCGGCAAGCATGTCCTTGGGGTTGGTAAAGGTGCAGCACCTAAGAAGGCCAACTGGATGGGCCGTAACGCTTCATCCTCCAGATAGTCCCCATTCCACTACATCCCTTGCTATCAAGTCTATCCCTGCACCATAGGAGAACCTTACCGTTCTCTGGGGGCGGTACTCTACTTGATGTCAAGGGATGTACTGGTGGCTGGACCACTGGGCGGATACTTCACGACGACATCCTATGGATGAAGTGGTCATTAGATCTTGCTTGTTAGTACTGTTGGTTGTGGTGTTCATACATCATCGTCAGCAGTACCTCTTTGAAGCCATTAAATTGGCTCCTTAGGGGGTATAGGGGGTAAGCGTTTCTTTCTCCTCTGTCCTATAGATAAAGGAGAAACTAAAGGAACCATCTTTAGTTAATCTTTAGATACTCATTAATAACATATAACCATTAAGACCGAAATATGAATGATGCCTCCCAGGTGAACCCTGAGGGGATTCATCTTATTACACGTAATGATGCCATTAAGAATGGGCTGAAGAAATACTTTACAGGTGTCCCCTGCACTAAAGGACATCTTGCAGAGAGAGCAGTTGGTAATTGGACATGCTGTGATTGTAAGAATGCTTCTGTCTATAAATCTTATATTGATAATCCAGGCTCACGGCAACATAATCGTAAAGCAGGAAAAGTAGGGAAGGCACATAGGACACCCTTATGGAGCAACGCCAGAGAGTGCAGTAGGGTGTACAAGATGGCAGCGGATCTTTCAGCGATGACGGGCTACAAATATCATGTGGATCACATCATCCCCCTCCACGGAAAGTTGGTCTCAGGGCTGCACGTTCACCAGAACCTAAGGGTGCTCCCTTGGGATGATAACCTGGCTAAATCAAATCACTACTGATAGCAAAGAACCTCCTAAAAAGGGGGGTCTTATGTTTACTTATTCTAAGTTAGTACCTACACACGTAGCACCATTACCAATACCACGGAAAGAATGGTCAAGAAGTTGTAAGTAGTAACTCAGAGTGGGTAGACATAAGGCTCTATCGGACCCTCATGGTATATCCTAGGAGAGCCTTTAGGCATCTCAGGCTACTACGCCCTAGGTTCTCCCAACGGAGAGCGTGGCGGTGGGTACGCAGGGTTAGGATTGGAAGATACGGTGGGAGTACCTAAAGGGATGCCTAAGGGAGTCCCCTGAGGATTGCCAAAAAATAGTCTGAGGGGTACACGTGAAGCCTCACACGGCTTTCCCCCCTCCACCCCTCCTGCCGCCCCAGCGTGAGCCATAGGGCACCCCCCTGCCTTCATGCCTTGCATACCCCTAGGGTGGGCCTGTGCCATCCCTGAATGTGGCACGACGCATGTAAGTGCTTGATTCATATAGCATCGCAGTGGATTATGAATCCCTTACCTTAGCCCATGATCTACCTTAGGGTGGACCGATGGGCTATTGACTCAGGTTATCCACAGG
>JAYVYE010000121.1:0-1894 GCA_043784545.1 Candidatus Microsaccharimonas sp. | reverse complement strand
ACCGACGGCTACAACGCAGTACAAGTAGGATTTGATTTAGGTAAGAACCTGAGCAAGGCCGTCGCTGGACACGTAAAGTCCAGCTCTGTCACCCCGAAGTATATTCGGGAGTTCCGTGTCGAAAGTTTGCCAGCAGAATTAATTGTTGGTGCAACGATCGATGTCAACGCGTTTGCGCTCGGCGATATCGTCGATGCAACTGGTACTAGTAAAGGTAAAGGTTTTGCCGGTACGGTTAAACGACACAACTTTGCAACCAGCAAAAGCACACACGGTGGTAACGGAAACGTTCGTAAACCGGGTTCAATCGGATCGATGTACCCGCAAAAAGTCTTTAAAGGCAAGCGTATGGCTGGCCGTATGGGCCACGACCAAGTTACCGTCAAGAACCTCGTTGTCAGTTATATCGACATTGAGCATAATCTTATCGGTCTACGCGGCGCTGTTCCAGGTCCTAAAAAAGGCCTGATCATCATCGGAGGAAAAGCATAATGGCTGATACAATTAAAACAACCGCTGTGAAAGCAGCAGTACTGCCTTCATTACCTGAAGAAGTATTCAACGTTGAAGTAAAAAATCACGAGCTTTTAAAGCTTGCTTATGACTCATATCTTGCTAACAGCCGTAAGGCAAGCGCAACAACCAAAACCCGTGGTGAAGTCCGCGGTGGTGGTAAGAAACCTTGGAAGCAAAAAGGTACCGGTCATGCCCGATTTGGTTCATCACGTAACCCAATTTGGCGCGGTGGTGGTATCGTTTTCGGTCCCCTTGGAATCGAAAACTACAAGTTGAAGATCACTACTCAATCAAAACGCCAGGCAGTTCGCCAAGCGCTTACAATTGCAAGTCAAGAAGGTATCATCTCGATTTTGGATTTCAAAACGACTGGTAAAACTTCTGAAACAATCAAGTTCCTCGAAGACAACAAGTTGACCCGTAAGGTGCTCATCGTCGTCGACGAAAAAACACCTGAGCTGCTTCGTGCAACTAATAACGTTCAAAACGTATTGCTTGTCAGTACTAAATATCTGAACGTCTATCACTTGATTAACGCTGACGCTGTTGTCTTGTCGAAAGATTCGATCCCAACTCTTAAGAGCTGGTTAGTAAAGGAAGAGGCATAATATGGTTTCTCCAATTCTCGTGACGCCTGTCACAACTGAAAAAGCCTATGGCCAAAGCCAAAAGAACATCTATGTATTTAGTGTTCCTAAAACAGCCAACAAGCAACAAATCAAGGCTGCTGTCCAAACGCAGTACGATGTTACTATCGTTGCAATCAAGACTCTTGTCCAAAGCGGAAAAGCAATTCGTTTTTCACGTGGTAAAAACAAGTATCCTGGTACTACGAAGCGAACTGACAGCAAGAAGGCTTACGTCACCCTTGCTGCTGGTAACTCAATTAACGTTTTTGAACAACCTGTTGATCCAAAGACTGAAGGAGAGAAAAAGTAATGGCTATTAAACTCTATAACCCAACGACTCCTGCCCGCCGTGGCATGACGACTCAGGACATGAGCGAAGTTACTACTCGCAAACCCCTCAAGAGTCTGTTGAAAAGTAAAAAGCAAAATGCCGGTCGTAACAACGCTGGTCGCATCACGGTTCGTCACCGCGGTGGTGGTGTCAAACGTCACTATCGTTTGATGAATCACAACTTGGCCGCTGGCTTGGTTGTTACCGTCGAAGAAATTGAATACGATCCGAACCGAAGTGCTCGTATCGCGCGTGTCAAAGACCAACACGGTACCTATCATTACATCTTGGCTGATACCTCGATGGTGAAGGGCAAAGTGATCACAAGCGGAATTGATGCTCCAGTTGAGTCATCTAACCGTATGCCACTTTCAAAGATCCCTGTAGGTTCACAGATTTATGCTATCGAGATGCACCC
>JAYVYE010000120.1:0-5320 GCA_043784545.1 Candidatus Microsaccharimonas sp. | reverse complement strand
TCAACTTGTTCGATCGTTGAAATGAGGCCCTCGGTAATGACGCGGATCAGCGGTAATACTTCGAATAATGTTTCGACGCTACCAGCCTGCTGCAGTAATTCCGGTAAAATAGTTGCTAGTTTTTGTCCAGTCGTTTTACTGACAGTGCCAACGATATGTGGGGCTATCAAACGCTCGGCTAGGTCAATCGCCGCTTCGCTTTGGTCAAGCACGGCTAATAGTTCATCACTGGTTAACCCACTGCGCTTTAGCTCAGAAATAACCCGCGTAGCATCAAGCTGGTGCGTGTATTCGCCGTTCATCGTACTTGCTAGTGGATTGTTGTAGTCAAGGCTATCGAAAATTGAGCGAAGGATTTCGTATCGGTTTAAGTCATCGGCTGGTTGGAATAAAGCTCCGCGGTAAAAGAATTCACGGTTTTGGTTTATTATTTCAGTTCCGAAACCGTGAAAAGTATGGATTGCGACTTTATAAGCATCCTTTCCAATAATACCAATTAAGCGCTCGCGCATAGCGGCAGCACCACTTTCGGTAAAAGTTAAACAAAGAATATTTTCTGGTAAGGTATCAGTCTTTTTAAGAATATTTGCAGTACGAACGCTCAAAAGTTCAGTTTTACCAGTGCCGGGCCCGGCAATAACCATGATAGGCCCGTCGATGCTATCGACTGCTTGCTTTTGTGCACTATTAAGACTCTCGTAACGTTTTGTAAAATCCATATTTTTTATTATACCCCGTAGAAAGCAAACCGCCCATTAGTTGATGGACTGCCCCCCGGATGTATGTAAGAAGTGCCACCCTTTACGGATGATGCTTTGATTATCTTACTATTATAGCATATATTCCGCTGTAAGTCTATTTCAAACTAAAACTATGATATAATCTGTAAAGTTATGAGTGACAAAATATACGATGAATTAGCGCTCGAACGCTCAATCAAAGAACACTTTGGTGTGGATCTTGATGTTCGCCAGGCAATTTTGTCTCACGCCCCCGTTAGCCGTACTGCAGAAGCCGCCCTTTTTCTTACAGGTAAGAAACAACTGTACCTCTACGTTGAAGCTCAGTCAAAATTATTACTTTGTGATATTAAAAAGATTGTTTCACGCATGGGATTAAAGCCTGAGATATTCTTTCCACCCAAAGGTCAGCCGCACTACTTTGATGAAATTGGTCAGGCTAAATTTCGTGAAGTATTTCCCGGACGGGCTAACGTTACAAGTGAGGATCTAATTTTTTATCGTACGCTTGCCCCTTACAGCCCCGCCCTCATTCTAATCAGTGAAGTTAAGAATGGTGAAATATTACAATACGATACTGATTCAAGTAACAACTGGCGGGTCGGAGCGAAGTTTGCCTATAGACGAATCAAGACCAGTTGATCATATTATCGATCTCATGTGACAGTCCATAGCAATACTTGATCAAATAGGAACTGTAATTATATATTTTTGGTCAAGAAATCACCGTATTTTATATTTGACAGAGCCGCCTTTAGCTCGTCTGATGGGCCTGGATTATCGCGTGAGTCAACTGATGGTGTTGTCTTTTGTCCGATATATTCTACCTGTTTATCGATTGCTGCAAACAACAATGTAAATGAATGAGGTGTTCCATCTTTAGAGTTAATATATAATTTTGTTAATTCCTTATTATTTTCGGTGATGTATGTTCGTTGAATGTCAGTAGGGCTAGGCAGTGAGTGTGACTTTTTGTACAGTGCAAGTAATAAATCAATTGCTGTTGTTCGCGCGGTGATTGATTGATGCGTTTCGCAGCCGATGTTGAACGAGGCTACGACGGTCGCAGATCCATTATATGCGTTTAACTGGCAAACGACATTGGCACTATCAAACAATGTCGATGATGAACCGGTTAATTGAACTGCCATCGCCTTTATAAAACCTTTTTGCTCCAGGAATTGAGCGGCTTGCAGTACAAGTGCTTGGCTATTTTCAGCAATTGTTTTATCTGTGCGACCGTATACGATAAAATCTTGTGGACTGATCCGAACTGCGTACGATGATCCTTTGGGTGTATACAACATTGTTGGGCTGATATATTGATCAGTTTGCTGAATATACCCGCCAGCTTTGATTGAAGACACGGCTGAATCTTTGTACGACTTTATTAGATCAGCTGGTAACGGTACGTTATTTGTATAGACAACTCCCTGGGGCGTTGTTTTTTTAGGAAGCAGGATTGTAAGAGCTGCCATACTGATACCAGCAATAACAACAAGACTAATGATTGAGATAACGACGGATTTCAGTATCAGCTTTCCTGATGATAAATTTTGCATGCGGGAGCCTTTCCTTTTATGATCAACCATAACATTGTGCCTTGGTGATAGTCGGTATGCATCCTGGACCGTAAGTAGCCGAGCCAGTTGCCTGGAGGCTGCCCCACGGACCGTAGCATGTCAGTGTTAAGTTGGCTCCACCATCACCCCAGGCTGTGCCTGTATTTGAATATGATCCGTTTCCGCCCGTATTACCTGATGCGGTAATTGCGCCGCCAGAAAGTCTCCAAAAGAAGTTTGCAGAAGTTGCGCCACTAGGACAGGTGCCACTCCAGGCAATCGTCCGGTACGCAACCACATCGATCGATGCTGTCGGCGCAGCCCAGGTGAGACTAACCGAATTACTTGATCCTGTTCCCGTACTTGAAGCAAAGGCTGTTATGCATATCGTAGTGACGGTCAGTGTGACGCTTGATCCATTTCCGATTGTATATCCGACTGTTTGATACTGTGTTCCATTTACCCATGGACTACCGTTGGCATACCATTGGTATGACGGTGTTGTTCCGGCCGCACAGACACTATTGGCTGTTGCTGTCAGTGTATTGTAGGTCGAACTTGAGGATATCGTGTACGATCCAGGTGCGTTGATGGAGGTAATAGCCGTGACTGTCGATGACCATGAACTCGAGTAAATACCATTAGCTGCAATAATACGCAGGTAGTATGGTGTGCCGGGTGTGAGGCCAGTCGAGACTAAACTGCCGCTTGTGGTCGGAGCACCACTATAAAGGATGGACGTAAATCCGGAGTCACTGGCAAGTTGGACAGAATATGATGCGGCGTGCGTTACAGCTGGCCAGGTAAAGGTAATTTGTGATGATGAATTTGGCGTGGCTGTACCCACCGGTGTTGATAATGACCAAGTTGTTGTTGACGAAGCTGCCGACCATACGCCCTGACCAACTTGTGAATTAGGAGCAACCCTGAAATAGTACAGTGTTCCATAGCTAAGGCCTGTGATGGTGGTTGAAGTTGATGCTGTTGTCGCACTCGCTAAGTTAGTGGTGAATCCAGCATTTGTTGCCCGCTGAATTGTATAGGTCGAGGCATTTGCCACACTACTCCACGACAGGTTAACCTGAGAGAAGTCAATCGCTGTAATTGAAGTGATAGAGGTTGCACCAGAAGTTACAATGTCTGTATTGCGACGACTCGAAATTGTTTTAATCGTTCCCGATCCCTCGTCTTTATACTTCAACGTAAATTGCAGACATGATCCTGAGCCATTACAATCTGGACTACCATCGCCTTGATATTCAAAAAAATCAATGCCACTAGAAGTTAAGATACTACCGGAACTAGTACATTTGATTGAATTTGTATCCGACGAGCTGGCTTGGGGTGCAATCAATGTCGATTGGTTAATGCCTTTTAGCGTAGCCTGTGAAACGTTGGTTCCAGTCGCTGAAAGGGCGCTACAGCTGGGGTATTCACCATTTACATCGTAGTATTTTTCAAGCGCTTCAGTAATAGAAATAACGCTAGATGAGCGCCGGGCATCACGAGTATCTGCTTGGTAGCGGCTGAAGCCAACAATGGAAATCCCTGCCAGGATTCCTATTACAGCTATTACGACGACCAGTTCGACTAGGGTGAAGCCTTTTGGCAGCCGGCTTTTAGGTTCATACATGTGTATATATTAACAAGCACAAGCGTCGTTGTAAACTGTATTTTACGGATAATTAAGACTAAATATGGTAAAATAACTAAGTTCTTTCCAACGGATCTATAATGGGGATTCGCCAAGTGGTAAGGCATCGGCTTTTGGTGCCGACATTCGGGGGTTCGAATCCCTCATCCCCAGCCAAGATGATTATGCTTAAAGTGACGAGAAATCGTCATTTTTTGTTTGCTAAAGTAAATATATGAATTGCCAGGACAGACAAGAAATAATGGTCGACTATCCTACGGCCGAAGTACGGCCGATTTTAGTGGAATTTGTAAAGGACGCCATTGCCGAGGCAAAGAATTTGTCTTTGTCTGATCTGCAGCCAGATGGAAGCCGTGGCCATGTGATAGCTGGTAATCTCTGTTTCGGCATGAGTGGGTCGGGGCACTACCTAACTCATCGATGAATCGATGACTTGGTTGGTGAAGTTATTTCTAACCTCGTAGATAATCCCCAGGCAAAGAAATCTTAGTCTGAGAGCATGTATCAAAATGTTAATTAGGTAATGTATGTATAAAGAGTACAATCAGGATAGGAGGTATAATAATGACAGCGCTTTTTGCACAATATTATGACTACAACATGATGGACGGACAATATGGAGGATGGGGACTTGGCATGATGTTAATCTTAATGCTCTTTGTGATCCCAGTTGTGATTGGCTTGATCTATCTACTAAGTGGTCGCAACACCCAGCAGCGCCATCATAGCAACCCTTTGGATATCGCAAAGGAACGATATGCTAAAGGTGATATTACGAAAGAGCAGTTTGAGTTGATTAAAAAAGACCTCAAGTAGGTCAAAAATCTTCCGGGCAATATGTGCACTTTATAAGGCTTGGCTTTAAGGATTAATCCGAACTCAGTATGCAATGGTTCCAGGCCAACATGCTCAGTCGATCTTCCCCCGTCTGTTCTTGGTGCTTGAAAACTGGTTTTTTATTAAACGAGTACAGGACGCAATATGTCTATCACTGGTTTAGTAGTATGTACGCTATGATAGAACTATGACAGAACAATCGAGCGAACGTACCATAATTATTACTGGAGCGAGTGCTGGTATTGGCCTAGCAGCGGCCCGGGAACTTTGCAAAACTGACCGTGTTATCATTGTCGGACGATCAAAAGAAACGATGAAGTTAGCCAAAGAACTAGGCGTTGAATATTTTCGTGCCGACTTTTCAAAATTAGCTGATGTTCGCAGACTTGCCGTTGAACTTTTGACGGTTTGTCCAAAGATTGACTTGCTCATTAACAATGCTGGCGGAGTTATGAAATCAATTACAACAACCAAAGATGGTTTCGAGCAGACTTTTCAGGTAAATTATTTAGCACAATTCTTGCTGA
>JAYVYE010000119.1:0-17551 GCA_043784545.1 Candidatus Microsaccharimonas sp. | reverse complement strand
CCAATAATGTTACGAATAATTGGGTTAGCGGTAAAGGCTCCGACTTTATTCAAAACTGGGGCGATGGCTTCAGATTGGAACTTGTCATTCCAGCTGGCGAACTCAACATTCCAGAACTGTAAGACAACTGTATCTGTGCAATATTCCAACGTTTCTTTGCGGAACTTCTTGTCGGTTAACATTCTGGTAATATCGAGCATGGTTGTCGTCGGACGATCCAGCAATGCCAAGATGGTGTAGCGGAGGATATATTCCAGACGAGGGCCCCACGATTCGCCGAACATACGTTTTAGAACTCCGATGACTTCCGAGCTGATGTTTGTTTTTTGGTTTGGATTTGTGACTTCTAGTGGGTTAAAGCCAAGTGGAAAGGCTGTATCAGCTGGGTTAAAGTAGACGACATCTTTCATACGACTGCCAGGAATAAAGCGCATATTGTCAACCGCAAAGTCGCCGTGGGGGTCGATAATAGCGTAGCCGTGGTTATGGAAGATGTCGCTGAGGGCAAATAACTCCAGTGTGCCTGATTTACCGGCCCCGGTTTGTCCAATGATGTAGACGTGACGCGAGCGGTCAGATCGTAACATACCAAACTGGTGATTGATGCCGCGGAAGTTAGTTAATCCGAAAGCACTGATGTTCTCATCGATCGAAGGGTCGCCAGAGATGATAGGAAGCTTCGCTGGTGGTTCGGCAGTTTTTGATGAGGCCCAGACGATGTTCGGTGTTTCGACATTGGTATGTGGCAAGTGGAAAACACTAGCTAGTTCTTCGATATTCAAAATGAAGCCACCACGCCCAAAGGCACGTTGACGATACTTGATCAGGTCTTCAGATTTAAAGCTAGCGCCTGAAATCTTGAATCCATTCAGGTTGGTTGAGTTGTACTGTTTGAATGTTCCGACAATTGCTTGCATCTTTTGGCGAGCATTTGTTTGGTTTTCTCCTAGGTACGCCAAGCGAATCTTTACTTGGTAGCCTAGTTTAGTGGCCTTTTTTTCAGCCTCGGCGATACGAGTTTTATCACGATCGGACAATTCTTTTGGCGCGGCTGGTTTGGCTGCTTCCTCGGGTGGTTTCCACAGCGCTTCGAATAGACCGGCCAGCCATGACATTACGCCACCTTTGGCAAAGCCACCTTTACGACCTTCTTTAACACCCTTAATCCAGCTCTCGGAGCCTTTGTGCCAGTCGTCGGCAATTGGTTTCGCTAATATCTGGATCCAGACTTCTTCACCGGCTGTCTCAAGCTTTGCGAGCGTTCCAGTAATCCCCGCTAAAGGGTCAACTTCAAAGTTCTGGAAAGTTTTAATCGGTAGCATTTCATTATCAGTCAAAATAATTTCTGAAGTGTAGATGACACTATGTTGACGTTCGTGGGCGACATAGTCTTCTTCGGCATCACGAATTTGAACCGTTGGATACTGCGAATAAATCTGGCTTTCAACGAAACTACGTAATGTTTTTGGTACCCAGGTATAAAAACGAATTTGACCATTTACGGAAGCGACCTCAAGGCTGAAGTGCTCTTGGACTCCTCCGTTCTCGCGCAGCTCTTGCTTGTCACGCAAAATACCATGCAGGCTGGCGAACAACTGCTCGGCAGCTAACTCTTGTTTATCATTCGTCTTCGGTATTTCTAAAATAAGCAGGTCACTTTCGATCTCTTTTACCTCGGCATCAACCCGGCGATAATTGCGCCAGGTTAAAAATGTGAGTACCAAAACGATTGGCAGCCATACATACCACTGTAAAAAGAAATTAATAACGGCGCCGATGATATTCATATTGTCTATGCTATTCTCTCCCCCCATTCTCTCATCTGTTAGATGATATGGCAATGACCGCGGTCAGAGACCTGAAAATAGTTAAGAGGATGATTAGATTTGGTCGAGCGTATAGGTCGCTTTGGCAACCCGCTTGAACTGCGGTTTGCTTTGCAGGTTCAAAAGAATGGTTGTTTCCTTGACTTGACGGCTTTTGAGCACACGTTTGACGATTTCGTCGCGGTGGAGTGGTTCGGTCGAGTCACGAAGGACCTGGGCGATAATGTCAGAGACGGTTCCCTTGCTGTAGCCCCAGTTGTCGAGGGCATAAATACCGCGACCGATAAGGACGAAACGTTTATCTTTGATGAGTTCGTTGTGAATGGCCTGCGTGGTGACATCTTTTCGCTTGAAGCTACTATCTTTGATGCTTTTAGCGATCTCAGAAAAGTGTAATGGCTTTTTGTTTTCGGCTAAAATAACGTAGATTTTGTCGCGAATATTTTTTGGGTTGACGGTCGGCCATTTAGTAAGTCCCCAACTGTCTTTGAGATGGGCCAGTTGTTTGCTGATACTGGCAAGGGCCGAAACATGCATTGGGTGTTCGAAGTTCAGGGCATCGTGTAACTGGTTAAGCGACATCGGTTCTTTATTGTCTTTAATAACTTTAACAATATCATCAACCTGACCACGAATCTTTTTCTCGTCGCCGTACTCAGCAATGCCCACAGCATGGAAGTAGCTATCGTTCTCGTCGATAACAGTTAAACCAGGCGCCAGCGTCGCGATAAAGGCAACGTGAGCACGTTCTTGTTGATTGGTTGCACGACCATAAATTTTGTCAGCTAAATCTTGAACTCGGGCAACACGACCCATTTCACTGAGCGTACGGACAAAAGTTTTTTCAAGACTTGTGACGACTTCGGTTTTACCTTCTTCGGCTGCGATTTTAAGGCGGATAAGAATTGCTTTTTCAAGCTGACGAACACGTTCGCGGGTGATACCAAGTAGCTCACCGATTTGTTCGAGTGTTTCGCGGCGGTCATACAACCCAAAGCGACGCGTGATAATTTCGCGCTCGCGTTCTTGTTCGATAAGTGCTAAAACGTCACTTACGCCTGATTTCAGGTCGATGGTTGGCTGTTTTTGATCAGTCGCGTCGCTCATATATTGTCTTTCTTCCTGCGCCACCTCAGGGGGTTAATTTGCTATCCAAATATGTTAATCATTATACAAGATTATGTAAAATATGTCAAACACTTTGTATGGTAATTTTATTATAGCATGAAGTAGACACCCTCTGTAAATAGTGTTCCTAGACTTTAGTTATCCACAACATGTGGTATGACATGCCAAAAAAAGAGCCCGCATCATCGACGCGAGCCCTTCTAGGTGGTGCGGATGGTGCGGGCAAGTCCCCCCTTTTTTTCGGGGGGTGCATTACGCTGTGCGATCGATACGTTCCCCAAGTGGCGTACTGCTGGTCATCAGTCGGTATGCCTTGGCTTTTTTCTGTTCATGTCGTGACAAATTCCGGGGAATGATGACGTTCCAGTGTTCGTCGCTCGATTTAATACTATCATCGTCACCTGGTGCTGTATGCATGAATGTGACGATATTTCCGTTGGGTGAACGAACTCCTTTGATAACCTCACCGACTGGGTGGTGGGTATCGAAGTACCGCTGATCAACTGGTTCTAGGACGATTGGGCGAATCGGTCGTGCCATTGTCTTTCCTCTCGAATTGGTCTTGAATTGGTCTTGAATTGTATGGGTACGCGCGAAGAAAATCACGATGCTCATAGGAGCTGGTCTGAATTATAGCATAAACAGTATGAAAAAGCAATAACTACCCTGATTTTTGGGAGTTATTTTTTCTTTGGTGCAGCTTTTCGTTTGGCAGTAACTTTTTTAGCAGCTGGCTTTCGAGCAGCTGGCTTTTTGGCAGCGGGAGCGCGTCGCCCGAAACGCCCTTTACCAGGGGCTGGTGCGTCGACAATCATTTGCTTGGCCTGTTCGTGGGTGATGTCTTGTGGTTTTTGGTCCTTCGGAATCTTGGCGTTCTTTTTACCGTCAGTAATGTAAGGGCCATAGCGGCCGTTCAGGACTTTGATGCCATCACCAAAGTCGGTAATGTTCTTTTCAGCTTCGGATTTTATCTTGGCAGCATAGAGTTCGAGCGACTCTTCGAGCGTAATTGTGTGTGGATCAAGTGGTTTAATGCTGACGAATAGTTTATCAATTTGGATATAGGGGCCAAAGCGACCGATGTTGGCTTTGATATCGACGCCCTCTTCGGTTGTACCGACGATACGAGGCAGCTGGAAAGCTTTCAGGGCTTGTTCGAGTGTGACGGTATCAACGCGGGCGCCGGCTGGCATAGGAGCGAATTGTAACTTCTCTTCTTTGTCGGCAGCTTCACCGAGCTGCAGCATTGGTCCGAAGCGTCCAAAACGGGCAAAGATCATCTTACCAGATTTTGGGTCGACCCCAATTTCGGTGGCTTGGGCAACGGCCGCGCGGTCGATACTACCAGAACCTTCAACCAGTTTGTGAAACGGTTCGTAGAACTTTTCCAGCATGACATTACGCGCTAAAGCGCCGGTGGCAATTTTATCAAAGTCTTGTTCGACGTCAGCCGTAAAGCCGTAGTCGACGACCTGGGTAAAGTGATCGGACAAGAAGTCGCTGATCATCTCACCTACACCAGTTGGAACAAGTTTGCCTTTATCTGAACCAGTTTTTTCTTTGATAATTTCACGCTGCACGTCACGCGACGGCTGGATGATATAGGTAATAATGTCGCGTTCAGCGCCTTCGCCTTCACCCTTTACGGCGTAATCGCGGGCTTGAATGGTGTTGATAATTGTAGCGTAGGTTGAGGGCCGGCCGATACCGAGTTCTTCGAGTTTTTTAACCAGAGATCCTTCGGTGTAACGAGCTGGGGGGCGCGCAAAAGTTTGTTTAGCGAGGGCAGATTGTAGTGCTAGTACGTCACCAGATAGCATCGCTGGAAGGATATCGGGATCTTTTTTACCAGCTCCGTAGACTTTCAAAAATCCCGGGAAAATAATTACTTCCCCTTTTGCCTCGAAAATTTCAGCGCTACCACTGATAACGATAGTGACAGTTGTCTTTTCTAATTTCGCCGGTGACATCTGGCTGGCAAGAGCACGGTTGCGAATAAGGTCGTAAATTTTTTGGTCATATTCGTTGCTACTTCCCTTAACGGTAGCCATATCGGTTGGGCGAATCGCTTCGTGGGCTTCTTGGGCGCTGGCGTTTTTTGTTTTGAACTGACGGACAGTCGAGTATTCAGGGCCGTATTGGCTGGTGATGTACTCTTTAGCAGCGGCAATCGCCTGGCCACTAAGGTTGACCGAGTCGGTTCGCATATAGGTGATCTTGCCTTCTTGGTACAGCTTTTGAGCGCTGGACATGGTGGCACGGGCACCAAAGCCAAGTTTTGAGTTGGCTTCTTGCTGCAAGGTACTGGTGGTAAAGGGTGCACCAGGTGTCCGAGTACCGGGGCTTTTGGTGACGTCGCTCACGGTGAAGCTGGCCTCTTTTAAAGAGTCCAGGAAATCACGGGCGGCTTCTTCGGTTGTAAAGCGGTGTGGCAGTTCGGCTGTAACCATGAGCCCATCGTGCATAAATTCAGCTGTAACTTTGAACTGGAAAGAACCTTCAAAGCCTTGAATTTCACGTTCACGTTCGACGATCAAGCGGACAGCTGGTGATTGGACGCGACCGGCGGATTTTCCACCAGGTACTTTTTGCCAGACAACTGGCGAGAGTTCAAAACCAACCAGGCGGTCTAAGATTTGACGGGCTTGTTGGGCTTGCACGAGTTGCATGTCGACGGTGCGTGGTGCTCTGACGGCAGCTTCGATGGCTGATTGAGTAATTTCATGGAAAACAATCCGCTTGGTAGTCAGCGGATCAAGGCCTAGGACCTCACAAAGATGCCAGGCAATCGCCTCCCCTTCGCGGTCTTCATCAGTTGCCAGCCAGACCTGTTCGGTGGCTTTGACGGCTTTTTTCAGTTCGGTGATTGTTTTCTTTTTGTCTGGATCAATTTCGTAAGTTGTTTCAAAGTTGTTGGCGACATCAATCGGTGGGGCGCCAGTTTTTGTCTTTTTAGCGATTGAGCGAATATGGCCCACACTCGAGAGCACCTGAAAGTCACTACCGAGGTATTTCTCGATGGTTTTTGCTTTTGCTGGGGACTCGACGATAACTAGGTTTTTTGGCATATCTTTGATCAATTTCGCTCGTGTTTGCTACACCAGCTAAACACAAGGGCTGACTTTACACAACTTCGACCACTTTGTAAATGGCCGTAGAAATTACTATGGACCTGAATTATGACATCCGGCTTATATATATCAAGAAATGGCAAAGGCCGCCCGTGCTTCCCTTTTTGAAGGAAGCGTGGGCGGCCGATGACCGATGAGTGAAACTGGGGTTAGCTATTGGCGCGGAGCAACTTGTCGAGTTCTTCGATCACGCGGCTTGCGCGATTTTTGAGTTCGTACTCCGACTCACCGGTGGTCAGAATTTCTACGAGCTCGTCGACGTCGATCGGTTGGATGACGTAGTCGTCCTCGTCGTCCAGCAGCCCGTAGTGGACGTGCTTCGCGAGGGCGTAGACGACAATGGCTTTGTCACCGGCGTTTCCGATCAGGTGGAGGTCGCCACGAACGACAGAGTCAATTGTGGTCGAGTTAATGTTCTTGGTGAAACCGATGATCTGGTCGACGAAGCGCATGTTCGGTGAAACCTCGACTACTGCACGGAGTTGCCGCTGCAACGCAGCACCAAGTCCTACCAGATATAGCTTGTGCGCTTTTTTCAAATAGTCTGCTTTTGTCATAGTGCTGACTTCTTTCCCCTAGTGTTATTGGTTGTCTTTACAAACCCCAGTGTACAAGACCCGGAACAGAGATGTTTTAAGATGAAGACTCCAGAGTGGCTGACGCCACTCTGTTTTTATTAGGTGTTGCGATTTGGATTAGAGTCTAGGGTTAAGGTGTAAAAGGGCCGCCACGATGTGTGACGGCCCGGGGGTGTAACTTGGTGGACTCGTGCGGCTACGACGCCTGGGGGGAGTTCAGATAGTCGAAATATGCCGTGACGGCCTTGTCGTACAAGTCTGACCCGCCAGCCAGCGTTTCAAGCTTTTGATCAGCACTTCGTTTAGGTATCTGGAATCGGTAAATCGTCCCAGGTGCATCCTTCGTGGCGTAGCCAGAGCTGAGCCAGTATCGAAATATCGCGTCGACGTCGGGACTGGTGCCATGCAGTTCGTCGGTCGTCACCCAAAAGCGCATCGTGCTTGTGCCCAACTGGGTTTCTACGACCCGGAAAGCGGCCACGAAGGCTTTGTGAACGTCAACCAAGCGGCGTTCATCCAGGGTGGTGTGTCCGGCGCGCGCTAACCCCATCAGCATACCTATACCAAAGTCGAGTAGGTCGGTTCTGGCAAATTCTGTGGGCATAGTGCCCTCCTTACGATGTCATGCCAAGTCCATTGCGGAGCTGGCGAATGTGAATTGGATTCTCTTATGCGTCAGCTTCAACGCATTTAAAGTTATACCATTTTATCAGATGACCGTCCACTGATTGCTGCCAAGACCCCGCACTAGTCCCCCGATTTCGAGCATAGTTAAGGTCTGTGAAAAGTCACTGACAGCTAGTTTCGATGCCTGCCGTAACTGGTCACCGTCGCGAATACCAGACTGTAATAAATCAATCAAAAGGATCTCGGCAGGGTTTGAGCCGAGGTTGAGGCTGATTTGGGCGGTTATTAGATTAGGTGCAATGATCTGCAAGATATCTGCTGCGCTGGTAACAGGGTGGGCCCCCGTCTGAATCAGGCGATTCGGTCCCACCGACATTGGGCTGGTAATGTTGCCAGGAACAGCGAAGACTTCCTTGTTTTGATCCAGGGCATGGGCGACGGTTGCCAGGGTCCCACTTCTGGAGGCTGCCTCGGTCACGATGATGGCATCTGACAAGCCGCTTACGATACGATTGCGGGCTAGGAACTGAAAGTCCCGTGCAGGAGTCCCTGGCGGGTATTCGCCGATAATTAATCCCCCCTTTTTTACAATCTCTTCGGCGAGCGCCCGGTGCGAAGCTGGATAGACTGAATCTAATCCGTTGGCCAGGACTGCAATGGTTGTGCCCCCGGCTTGTAAGGCCGCTCGGTGCGCGATAGCATCAGTACCAAGCGCCAGGCCACTGACGATAATCACACCCTTCTGGGCTAGTTCATAAGCTAATTTAAAGGTAACTTCTTTACCATAAGAGGTAGGCTTGCGCGTTCCTACGATCGCCACTACTGGGCACCGAGCTAATGGAATATTTCCGATAAAATATACTATTTTAGGCGGATGCACAATACCGGTTATGATCTGTAAGAAAACATGTTCATCTGGTGAAGTACTATTGATTTTCATGGCTTTTATTTCGGTACGTATTGACTTACTGTCAAATAAGTGCTAGAATGCATGATGATTGGTTAGCCCTTCAGAGGCTTACCAAGTACCTTATACCCCCCTATTCTAACTTATGTTAGGTTACATACACGGTGTTTGCGTAGTAAATACCCTCCACTGCGTGAGCCTTCCTGGTCAAACAGGCTGCCAGCCTTGTGTGTATACTAATCCCTTTAACACTGCCGCTACTTGTAGCTGTAGGATCCCAACTAAAGAATTTTCACTATAGTGACTATCCAGTAGTGACTTTTATCATCCGTGATAAGAGTCAGGCGCGCACCACATATTTTTTATTGGCCTGCGTACGCTTCTCTGAAAATTCTGGGTGGGTTAAAGGGTAAAATGCGCTCACAGTGATGCCCACCCTTACTGTGGGCGCTTTTTATTGAATAGTTATTAAATACCCCTCGATTGAGGGGTATTTTTGAATAATTTTGGATTGTTGTATTGTATTGTGTTGTGTTGTGTTGGAGTGGTGCGGAGAAAAAATATCTCACGCACCACTCCAAGACCATTCATACTGCGTGCTTGAAGGTATTCTTGCAGCTGTTTTCTAGTTCGACCAACGCGCGGCGGATCATTACGAGGTCCTGTATCACCATTAGACGCAATTCTTCAAATCCGATTGGCTTGTTGTTCTGGTTGGGAACCAATCCGTGAGCAGTTAATCTGAACTGCTTCAAAACAGTGACGTAAAAATCTTCGACTATAACACCTTCGTCTGTCTTGACCGTTATTGTGTCATGGTAGTCGCATATGTGTGACACGTGCGGCCCGAGCCTATTGGTGATATCAATTATGTCTTTTGCGAATGCTCGTTGCATGTCGCTTTCCTCTGCAGTGGACATGTCCACTCCCTTCGTTTGGTCTGTGAATAGGTCTATATAAGATTATAACCTTTTTGTCAAAAAAATAAAGCCTTAAATAAAGAGCTTCGATATTTTAAACAATAGTACTAGAAATTTCGAGATTACCGTGAGCAAATTGCTCAATTAATGATTCGACGTGTGGGATAATATGTTTATCGATTTTATGCTGCTCACCTCTTGGAAAAACACCCAGGACAAAGGTGGCATCGTCTGCTAGGTCCCTGGTTTCAGTCCAGATTCCTATCCGAATACGCTTATAGTGCTCACCGACGTGACTGTTGATACTTTTGATACCGTTGTTACCGGCATCACTACCACTTTCGCGAATACGGATGGTACCAAAGGGCAAAGATAGGTCGTCGTGAATAACCAATAGTTCATCGGTAGGGTCAAGTTTGTAGTAATCGATAAACTGGCGCACGATCAGGCCGGTGTTATTGTAATAGGACAGTGGTTTGACCAGCAGTATTTTTTCGCCACTAATAGTAGCTTCTGTCATACGAGCTTTAAATTTATCGATATCGCGCCACTGGAGCTGTAGTGACTGACTGAATGCATCAAGCACCATAAAGCCCACGTTATGACGGGTGCGAGCATATTTCTGGTCTGGGTTGCCTTGAGCAAAGACGATCTTCATCACTTTATTCTACTACAAACCTAGCCTGTTGCTTTTGCATAATTTAGTGGTATAATTACCTCTGTCTTTTCAACATATATTCGCATCATCAAGAGGAGTTACAATGGAGACAAAGGTACGTTCTGAGGTAGTCATTCAGGTAACCAAACTGGTGATAGCTGTACTGCTCGTAGTGCTTCTCGTCATTATGTACGGCTGGGTCCTACTTATTGGGACCTACGATCCGCAACAAGGCAATAGTGCGATGGCAATCGTAGTCCTTATCGCGATAGGGATCGCTAAGTTCATGTTCCATTCGATTCTTGCTAACTTCAAACTCCATGTCTGGATGTTGGCTCATAAAATCATGGAACGGACGTACATAGGGCTTGGTGTTCTGTTCGTATGGCATGTGGTTGGTAGTTTGTTGCATGATTTCGACTACCAAGACGCGTTCCTGTTCATTCCGGTTGTAGCGTTTGCCGCGACCCCGTTCTTTTTGGGACTAGGCTGGTGCATGATCAAAATAAAAGAGTATAAAAAAGACCAGCTGTAACGCTGGTAAGTCGAGGGAAACTCCCACGCCCCTGCTGTTTATTCAGCGGGGTTATTTTTTTGGCGTTCTTTTTTTGCTTCGCGACCAGCTTCTTGACGAGCGGCTAGATCTTTTTTGAGCTCTTCGTTTTTGGCTCTGGCTTTATTAATCGGCTCTTTACCTTCAGCGATCCGGGCGGCGTTGTCTTTCAACTGTTTGGTGTCGCGGAAACTAAACTTAATTGGTGTTCCGATGTAATCAAAGGCTTCTCGGAAATGACGTTCAATGTAGCGCTTATACGACCAGTGAATAAATTTCAAGTTACTACCGTATATAACAAACCATGGAGGTGAATTGTCAGTCTGGACAACGTAACGCAGTTTCGGGTGCGTGTTTTTTAATCCGGCTGGCGGGTGCTTTTGAACAAGTGTTTGTAGTAAGTCATTCATAGCCCGAGTCTTTTGTTCTGCCAGGCGACGTTCGTGGATTTCCAGTGCCAGGTCGAATAATTTGGTGACGTTTTGACCAGTAACGCTACTTGTGAAAATTAGTGGTGCCCACGGCACGAACTCGAAATTTCGAGCAATCTTGGGCGCTAATTCATCACGTGTGAAAGCGTCTTTATCTTCGACGCTATCCCATTTACTGACAACGATCACGAGGCCCTTGCCGGCTTCGTCGATAATACCAGCCAAGCGTTGGTCAAGGGCAGTGTTTAATTCGTTGACGTCCATCAGCAGGAAACAGATGTCAGATTCTTCGATGGCTTGTAGGGTGCGTAGGACAGAGAACTTTTCAATACCGACTTCTTGCTTGCCGGGCTTTCGCATACCAGCGGTGTCAAGAATCTCAATGTTTTGTAATTTGTAGCGAACGGCAATACGGTTGACGTCACGAGTTGTTCCGGCTATGTTGGCGACGATAGCTTGTTGTTTACCGGCCATAGTATTAAATAAAAAGCTTTTACCGACGTTGGGACGACCAATCAGTGACAAGCGGATGACATCATTAGCCGGTGTATCTTCGACTGGTGGAATCATTTCGGTGATTTTTTGAAGTGTTTCTTCGATACCGACGTTATGTTCGGCGCTAGTGCGAATAATATCTTTGATGCCCAGGCGTTTGTATTCATCAGTCGGCAGGCTGTGTGCTAGGTCGACTTTGTTGATAAGTAAGACAACTGGTTTTTTGCTACGGAGGGCTTTTTTGGCGACGAGCTTGTCCTGGTCGCTGGCATACTGGGTGCCATCAACAACCACCAGGATGACATCGGCAGCAGCGGCTGCTTCGGTAATTTGTTCTTGGATTGAAGCTTCGAATTCATCGGCAGCATCTTTCAGTCCGGCAGTATCGACCAGCCAAAAAGTATGGTCTTCGTAGGTAACTTTACCAAGGACATTGTCCCTAGTTGTTCCGGCTTCTTTGGCGACAATTGCTTGACGAGACCGTCCGAAACGGTTGAAAAGCGAAGACTTACCAACATTGGCTTGTCCGATAATTGCGACAGTAGGAAGTTTAGTGGCCATAACAGAGGATAATTATAACAGAGGTCATGGAATTTTGCGAGCACAAGCACTATGTGAGGCCGCGGAGTCCTCGGCGGTACTGTTTTCGCCCAGTACGGTAGCCGGGAAAAGGCTGGGATCTTTGACGCAGATGTCGAGCATATATTTGTAAGCGTAGGTCACCAGACCCGACGTTAATGCGATGCAGCGGATCGGATCATCCTCGGGGGTCAAAGAGAAAGCTTCTTCTTCTGTCAGGTAACCTTTATCATACTGATGTGAGCGGGCCAAATAGCGGTGTATGGCATACTTTTTAATCTTTAAGCCATCGCTACTTAACGTGAATTCATTTAAATTCGGAGCGGTTGCTTCTTTCAGTCCCAGGCCGCGTTCAATGTCTCGAGCCGACCGGTATTGTTCCCTCATAAGCGGAATTAACTCGCGAAAAGAGGCTGGTTGGTACAGCGCCGAGCTAACTTCTGGGGCTGACATACCCTGCTGGGCAGCCATGGCTGCACCGGTGTAAAAAAATCGGCTAATAACGCCCATGCCACCCGCATTCGAGACTGATTTTGCCACTTTTTCAATCACCGGATCGGCTACGATCATTCGATTGATCACTGTGTCGCGCATCGTGGCATAGAGCGCTAGGGAACCAGCTTTGGACGCATAATCTGGTGGATTATTAGCCCACTGCCCTGCCACTTCTTCCAGCGTCGCTTTATAAGCGGCGCGAATCTCAGGGGTGTACACGGGCGGTTGTTTTAAATCAGACATAACTTTACAGACGTTTAAATAGTTTTATAATTATATAACAAAAAGTTTCGAATGCAATGATCTACAGGGGTAATTACTGTTTTTCGACAATAGAAAATTCACCGGGCTTTATATCACCAATCGTATAATGACCAAAATCTGTTCGATGTAAGCGAACAACTGTGTAGCCGAGCGCCGAAAAAGTACGGCGGATCTGGCGATTACGGCCTTCGTGCATGGTGACGATCCAGTGTTCGCGGCTATCATCGGTTCGTTCTAGAACAAGCTGACTTGGGCCATCTTCGAGCTGTATTCCATGGTCCCCTATGATTTGTTGATGCAGTGGTGCCAACGGTTTATCGAGCGATATCTCATAGATTTTCGTTTTATAGAATTTAGGATGGGTCATGTGATAGGCAAAATCACCATCGTTGCTAAGAAGTATCAGTCCGCTGGTGTCTTTATCAAGCCGTCCAACTGGTTTCAGATGATGATAATATTCTGGTAATAGGCTATATATAGTCGGTGTTTCACCCTGTTGACGGCGTGATGACACGTAGCCAATTGGTTTATGCAGGGCCAAGAACGTAAAGGCAACGGCTGCACCGAGCGGTTGGTTTTTGATAGTGATATCGTCACCTTGTTCAAACCGGGCGCCAAGGGTGACTTTGGCACCGTTTACTTTGACGTGACCATAGCTAATAAGATCGTCTGCTTCGCGACGGGAAATGCCCATTTGGAGGGCGAGGTGTTTATTTAAGCGTTCTCTCACGTTTTTAGTATACCAGCCTAGAAGCCTGGTTGCGGAGGAAGTGGTGGCACTGGTGGTAATGGAGGTTGAACGGAGGCGATAGGCTGCGGCTCAAGCTGTTGCAAATGAGCGTTTAATTCTTGGTTCATCTGAGACGCGATGTCAACCATTCCAGGAGTCAGTGAATCAGCTGAAGGCAATGGGTTGATAACTCGGTCACCAAGTGATGCGGGTCGAGGCGACGAGAAGGGTGCGGTTGGCTCAGGCAGTACGGCCACAGGTGGAAATGGTACGGCTACTAGTGTTGGCTCTGGCACCTGCACAGGGACGACAGGAGCGACAAACGGTTCAGGTACGGGGGCTTCAGTGACGAATGGCGCGACTGGTGGTGTATTGACGACAGGTTGTTGAATTGGCGCAACAAAAGCTGGTGCCTCGAAAACTGGCACAGGCTGAGCTTCTGGTAGTGGCGCAGGTGTCGGCATGGCAACAGGTGCGGCAACTGGGGCTACGACTGGCGCGGTAGGCGCAGCAACTGGTGGGAAGACTGGTCCAGCCGGCGCGGCAGAAGGAATACCATCACCCAGGACGTCATGGACGGTGCGCACAACGTCTTCAATCCCAACTTGAGATTTGACCAGGTAACGATCGGCTCCGAGGGCTTCGCCGCGGGCACGTTGATCTTCACTGGAAAGCGCGGTCATCATAATGACTTTGATATCTTTTGTTTCGGTGGTGCTACGGAGGATATCGAGCATGTCGAAACCACTAATCTTGGGCATCATCACATCGCTGACGATGAGATCGGGCCGGACTTTAATCGCAACTGCTAAAGCCTCTTCACCGTCACCGGCTGAGGTAATTTCGTAGCCTTCGGCCATTAAACGGACGCCGTAGATTTCGCGCAAACTCTTGTCGTCTTCTACTAGTAAAATTTTAGCCATAATTACCTTTATTCTATCCGATGCTTCTTAAAATTACCATAGTAGTTATGCTTGGCCTGTAGGTGGCTGTTGTGTGGGCGGTATTGTTGGGGCTGCTGCATCAGACTGGATTTCACGCGCCATAGCCTGTAAGCGCTTGACATGTGCGGCGATCTGTTCACGGCTGAGGCTTTCACCGCGCGGCACAGTAGTAGCAGCTTTTACAACAGGCGCTTGAGTTGGCGTAACGCCAGTTTCGGGATACGTTGTCACGACTGGGGGCATAGTTTCGACAACCGGAGTTGGCGCGACGGCAGCCACCTGGGCGGCCTGCTGTGCTTGGACTAATTGCGCAGCTTTAAGGTTTTCGGCTTCTTGATTACTGACGCGTGGTAGTTCGAGGAAAAAGGTACTTCCCTGTCCGTGGACACTTTCTACCCACAAACGGCCTTGCATAGCTTCTGCTAGGCGGCGTGAAAGATAGAGTCCCAGACCGGTGCCACCAATTTGCTGGCGGTCGACATTATCGACGCGGTAGAATTTTTGGAAAAGATGAGGTAGATCTTCGGTCGGGATGCCCAAGCCACTGTCTTTGATGCTGATCACAACTTTATCATCTGAGCCAGTAACGTCCACACTGACTTCGCCCGTCAGTGTATATTTGATACCGTTTTCAATTAAGTTATCGAGCACTTCGCGGATGTGGTCGTTATCTTGGTTTACAAAATAAACTGGTGTGATAGTTTTTTGAGCATTGCTAGAAGTTGGATTAAATGTTAAAACCAAGCCTTTTTCGGTTGCTTTTGCTTGCAGTCCTTGAACTATGGTATCTGCAAACGGAATAATATCGACAACTTTTTGAAGACTGGTCATGCGGCCATCTTCAGATTTCGAAACGTCCAGTAGGTCTTGGAATAAACGGCCAAGGTGTTGCGCCGCTTCGTGGGCTTTCATAATAAAGTCACGAGCTTTGGCGTCGATTGTTGCCGTATTTGGATTCAGCGCTAGGCCAAGGTAGCCTTCAATCGAGGCAACTGGCGTACGCATTTCGTGGCTGGCAGTACTAATGAATTCCGCCTGCTCTCTTTCCTCGGCCTTTTCTTTGGTCATGTCACGAAAAACGGTAATAATTCCGGAACCAGCGTTGCCAATCGGTGAAACAACCAATGAGGTAATAATCTTTTTACCAGATTTTGTGACAATCGTAAGGGTTTTGCTACGTATTTGTTGATTGGTGTTGAGAACTTGCAGGATCGGGTCGTTAGCGACATCAAGGGCTTTATTGTTAAGGTCCGTTAGTTGTAAAATAGATTTATAATTGAGCATTAAAGCATCTTGTTTGCCCCAGCCGAGGATCTGTTGTGCGGCCGGGTTAATAAGTTGTACGATACCCAAACTGTCGATTGCCATGACGCCGTCACCAATGGCGTTAATGACGATTTCGGACCGGTTGGCAACTTCGGAAAGTTCGTTAGCTATCTTTTTGACAGTGCGGTTATCCTCGGTCTCTCCCCTATTACGCCAAATAAGAATACCCAGGATCATGGGCAATAATGAACTAAATACAACGACCGCAATCAGGTTGGCGCTAAATTTGTGGGTTAAGTATTGTTCGGCCACGAAAAATGCCGCAGCGATGAGTATCGGAAGCCAGCCATACAATGCAAAAATCCCAGCAAAGAACGCAATCAGCATCCATAACATGATAAACGGTGAAGCAGCTCCTCCGGTCTGAACGACTAATAAGCCACTAGTTGCAGCGAATAACAGGTAGACCATTAAGGGCTCAATAAAAGTCGGTACTTTAGGCGTAATGAAGTAAAACAGTACACTTGTCAGGGCGGTTGCACCAGCCGCAACCGCAACGATTATACCGATGCTAAACAGTCCGTTAGGGGCGATCTTCGTAAAAATTGGAATGGCATAAAGAGCTACAATAGCAAGTGAAATCAAAAAAGACACCTCGTAGATACGGCGCTGCCAAAATTTCGATAACGTAAGCGGTGTTATTGTGAGCCCCCTAATAACTTCGGTCAATGAACTTGTGGTTAGTATGACGGAATCTAGGTAGTAAGACAAGTATAAAGCTGCGCGACCTAGATCTTTTAACTATTCCACTCGGCAGGCGGCCACAATTGCTTGCCCTACCGCTATAGAAACCATCGTCTGGCAGGTATAAAGCATAATACCCCGATGTGTCCGGGCTCTAAACCGTTTAGTGAAATAAAGGTCCTTGTCTGATTTTATAATTTCCTGCGCAAACGCCTCCACACTTCGATAATGAGCGTCGACGTATGGATATTTTTGATGGATAACATTAACGAGTTCGTTGAGGCTAATATATGACGTATCGCCAACCCGTAGTCCCATGCCGGTGTGGACAGCATTTGGTAGATCTGCCAAACCGGACTGGATCTGTTCTTCGTCGTAGGCTTCGATTGCTTCGTAATGGCGACGGACCGTGCGAATATCGATAACTTGCTGCCGTTTTAGGTAACTCAGTGCGAAGCTATCAACATTGAGGCGAGTAAATAATCGGCCGGCCGAAGCAAAGGTACGCATTTTCCCGTCTTGTTTGATGAGCGCCAGACCACGCGTTAACCGCGGCAGTGTTTCAAGCAGTTCGGCGTATAAGGTGTAGTTATTTGTAATGGTTGCAACCGCACCGTACGACTTGAAAATAGTTTCAACTGATCGTTTGAATACTGCCCGATATGCTGGATCGATAGTGCCTATCGCTGAACCATTTACGATACTTTCCACGGTAAAGATATCAGCCATAGAAACTTGTGGTGCGGTGTTTGACGTGATGGCGTCAACAATATCAATTGCCAGGGCAGGGCGACCATCATGTTTATTACGCAAGATTCGTCCGGTGCGTTGACGAGCCGACACGAGTGATCTGGTCGGTCGAGCATTGATAATAACATTGGCACGTTGACTATCCCATCCTTCGGTCAGCACATCGATATAAGTCAAAACGTCAATAGCCCCTTTTTCAAGTTCGGCGTAGATACTTTGACGAGCTGCAGCTGAAATTGAACTGGTAATAACTCTGGCGCGTATTGGGCGTGGAACACCGTTCTCGTCATCGACGGACAGCTCGGATAGCATATCGGCCACGAGGTTTGGGTGCGCCATAGCATCACCTGGGATACAGGCGATAATAGGCGTATTACCGGCCTGGATCAACTGGGCTGCAATTGATACAACCATACGATTACGACTGGGATTATAAATCAATTGTTTCAAGCTTTTTTTCTCGTACTCACCAAGCGCACCAATTAAAAATTCCTGGGCAGCTATTGAAGGTGCCGGGATGGCCAT